>DATFDA010000308.1:0-17169 GCA_035252525.1 Candidatus Angelobacter sp.
TTGACAATCTCAGCCGGTCTGGCGTACAGCATAACCTCAACTGGCTTTCCAGAGCTGCTACAGGTTCAGGAAGGCTGAAGGTCACCACCGGAGACATTCGCAATTCCTCTCTGGTGGAAAAGGCTGTCGCTGACGCGACCGAAATCTATCAATTCGCCGCTCAGGTTGCGGTCACAACCTCGCTCACGGATCCTCGTTCTGATTTCGAAGTGAACCTGGGCGGCACCTTCAACGTCCTGGACGCCGCTCGCAAATCGCGAAACAAGCCGTTTCTGCTGTTCACTTCCACCAACAAAGTTTATGGCGACCTCGGGCTTGGGGCGCCTGTGCGCAGCAATGGGCGCTATATCTATCCCGGGCACCGGGGCGTTTCTGAATCTCAGCCTCTTGATTTCCACTCGCCTTACGGATGCTCTAAAGGTGCGGCGGACCAGTACGTCCGGGATTTCAGCCGCATTTACGGCCTGCCCACCGTCGTCTTCCGCATGTCCTGCATTGCCGGCCCGCGGCAATTCGGCACAGAAGACCAGGGTTGGGTCGCCCACTTCCTCTACTCAGCTTTGCAGCAGCGCCCCGTGGTCATCTACGGTGATGGCTGCCAGGTGCGCGACGTCCTCTGTGTTACCGATCTTGTGCGCGCTTTTGACGTTGTTCGCCAGAATCTCCCCATTACGGCCGGGCAGATTTACAACGTGGGTGGCGGCCTGGCCAACACAACATCTTTACTGGAGTTGATCAACACCATTGAAGATCTCACCGGCTGCCACCTGGATCATGTTGCTGATGAGAGCCGCCCCGGCGACCAGTTGGTCTACGTCACCGATTACAGCAAACTGCAACGGCACACCGGTTGGAGACCGCTCATGAACCTCCGCCAGACACTTGGTCTACTGCATGATTTCTGGGAGCAGAACCGCGCTGTCCTCGCCGACCGCACCAGGCCAGCTCAGGTTAAAACCTTTGCTGCCATCACCGGAAACTCTGAGAGGGTGGCATGAAATTTGCACTCGTCAATCCGAACTGGGATTTTTCCGGGTCAACTTACTTCGGCTGCCGCGACCCTCACGTCCCTTTGGAGCTGATGTTCGCTTTTGATCAGATCCGCATTGCCGGTCACGAGCCCTTGCTGATAGACGCCCAGACAGACCACCTGACCATTGAGGAGGTGAAGCCCCGTATCGCCGAGTTCCGTCCCGATTTCCTGGTGATTCCCACGGCCCCTTCATACCTTTTCTGGCGCTGTCCGCCTCCGGAACTGCGTGTCCCAATGGAATGGTTCAGCAGCCTGGGCGAGGTGACTGGCGCGTTGAAAGTCTCAATTGGCCCTCATCCTTCCGCCACACCCGCAGCTACGTTGCGCAAAACCGGCTGTGATGTTGTTCTTCGCGGCGAGCCAGACCAGACCATCCCCGTTCTCGCGGACCAGCCCTGGGACCAGATTACCGGTTGCAGCTATCGCATAAACGATGGCGAACACATTAGCGCCTCATTCGGTGTCACAGACATGAGCGCGCTGGGCGCTCTCGACTTTCACAACTACAACGTCGAGGCACATACCCATCGCCATCATGTGTTTACAAACGAACAGGGTCTGGGCGCCGAACTTGAATTTGCCCGTGGATGTCCCTGGGCCTGTACCTTTTGCAATAAGACCCTCTTCCGCAACAAGTTCCGTGAGCGCAGCGTAGAAGCCCTGCTGCAGGAAGTAGACACATTAGTTGCTCGCGGCGTCGAGTACATTTACTTCATTGATGAGATCTTCGGAGTGGGAAAGAACGTTCGCCGCCTGCTTGAAGGCATTGCTGAGCGCAGGGTAAAGATCGGCTTCCAGACCCGGATCGACCTATGGACGGAAGAGACGCTGGACCTGCTCGGTCGGGCTCATTGTATATCCATGGAATGCGGCATTGAGTCCATTACTGAGGCTGGCCGCGAGGAATTGCGTAAGAATTGCCGCATCGGCACGGACCGCATTTCTGAACTTCTTATTTATGCGCGCTCCCGTATCCCGTGGGTACAAGCCAACCTAATTCTTACGGATCATGATGATCGCAGGCAGATTCAGCGCTGGCAGGAGCATCTAAGAAGCCGGGGAGTATGGGTGAGCGAACCAGTACCCATGTTTCCGTTCCCGGGGAGCCCGCTGTACCAGCAAACATTTTCCGCGCCGCCGGACGATCTGGCATGGGAGCGAGCGCACAGCTACTATACCTCCACGTTTGCGGAGAAAGGGTACAGTGATATCCAGGAGCAGAAACCGGTCCCATTAGAGGAACTGGAGCATGCACATCTTAGTCACCGCTGATACGCTCGGCGGTGTTTGGACATATGCAACGGAACTGGTGACCGGACTGGTTCGTCGCGGCGTCAAAGTCACGCTGGTTAGCTTTGGCGATATCCCCTCTGCCGCCCAGACGCGCTGGCTTGACGGCTTGCCGCAGGTTGATTTCCGCCCAACGGCCTTCAAACTGGAGTGGATGCAGGATTCTGAGGCCGATATGGACGCCTCATCACAATATCTCACTCAGGTGATCGATGATGTCAAGCCTGACCTGCTGCACTTCAACCAGTTTTACTATGGCGCTCTGCCCGGCGATATTCCTCGCGTGGTTGTGGCGCACAGCGATGTCGTAAGCTGGTGGTCTGCTGTGCATCAGCACCCGCCGGCTGAGTCCGCGTGGCTCCGCTGGTATCGCGAGGGCGTTGGACGCGGTCTGGCCTGTGCCACTACTGTTGTTGCCCCGACGCGCTGGATGCTTGACCAGATAGAGCACAACTACGGCCCCCCGGCTCATGGCACTGTGGTTTATAACGGGCGCACACCAACTCACTTCAACCCTCACCTGAGCAAAGAAGACATCATCATCACGGTAGGGCGGCTCTGGGATTGCGGAAAAAATGCCCGCCTGCTGCTGCGTGAAGATATGCCCGCGCCCGTCCAGATTGTGGGCGCTGATCGTCATCCTGAATTGCAGGGCATAGCCTTTGCCCTGGAGGAAATCCGGGCCAATATACATCTGGAGCCGCAGCAGGATGAAAAACAACTGGCCCAGATGCTTTCCCGCGCAGCTATTTACGCCGCCACCTCCCGTTATGAGCCCTTCGGGCTGGCTCCGGTAGAGGCCGCCTTATCGCGTTGCGCCATTGTGGCCAGTGATATCCATCCTTTGCGCGAGCTATGGGAAGGCGCGGCTGTTTTCTTCCGCAATGATGATGCCGCTGATCTTCGCCGCACTCTTGACCAGATGGTCCAGGACCGCAGCCTGCGCCAGCATTACGCCAATCTGGCCTATACGCATGCCTGCACGCGCTTCAGCGCGGCGCGCATGGTTGACGACTACCTGGAGCTTTATCATGCTATGGTCCCGGCCGGAGTCGTTACCGGATGAGCCAGACGCTCAATATCGCGCTGTTCTCACATTCACTGGTTTCTGACTGGAACCACGGCAACGCCCATTTCCTGCGTGGGCTCATGCGCGAACTGGTCCGGATGGGGCACCGCGTTCGCTGCTATGAAGAGCTGGGAAGCTGGTCACTCACCAATTTGGTGCAGCAGGAAGGCGAGCGCGCCATCCATTCGATTGACCGCTTCAGGGCTGCCTATCCTGAACTGGACATCCGTTTCTATAAGCCCACGGATGCTCACTTCAACGGGTTCCTGGAATCGGAACTCCAGGGTACTGATGTAGTGCTGCTGCATGAGTGGAACCAGCCTGCGGTGGTCAATGCCATTCTGGCACTAAAGAAGAAGCTCGGCTTTATTTCGCTGTTCCATGACAGTCATCACCGCGCGTACACTCGTGCTGGTGAGATCTTGAAATTTCATCTGCATTTGGTGGATGGCGTACTCGCGTTTGGTGAGGCCATCCGGCGCATTTATGCTGACGGGTTCGGGGTGCCGCGAACATGGACTTTTCACGAAGCCGCGGACATTGAACAGTTCAGGCCGCTCCGGCGCGCGCGTCAGATTGACGTTCTGTGGATCGGCAACTGGGGCGACGAGGAACGCACGCGCGAGCTTCAGGAGTTTTTGATCGCACCAGCCAGAGCAATGGGAAACTGTCGCGTCGTGGTTCATGGGGTGCGTTATCCCAAGGATGCGCTGGAACAACTGAGCCAGGCCGGCATTGAGTACCGGGGTTACCTGCCGAACCTGTTTTCACCGGAAGTATATGCCTCAAGCGCCGTGTCTGTTCACATCCCGCGCAGGCAGTATGCCAACGGACTCAGCGGCATTCCCACCATTCGCGTCTTTGAAGCGCTGGCCTGCGGCATTCCCCTGGTGTGCTCCACCTGGAGTGACGAAGAGCACCTCTTTCATCCCGGCGATGATTATCTTCTGGTGAATGACGGCCGTGAAATGAAAGCTACCGTTGAGAATTTACTGAAAGACGAAAGCGCCCGCCGCCAGCTTGGCGAGCGCGGATTGCAGACGATTCGTGAGCGCCATACCTGCGCTCATCGGGCCCGGCAGTTGATCTCTATTTGCGAGGAAATTGCGCGATGAATATTTTTGTCTTTGGTTCCAGCATAACTTCTTCGTATTGGAATGGCGCCGCAACCTACTACCGCGGAATCTACAAGCAACTGCATGCTCTCGGTCATCACATCACCTTCGCCGAACCGGATGCTTACGGACGCCAGCAGAAACGCGATTCCGGAGATTTTTCTTATGTGGATTCCATTGTCTATGAAACTGAGAGCGAGCTGCATCATCTGCTGCGCAAGGCCTGCCACAGTGATCTGGTGATCAAACACAGCGGGGTAGGCGTTTACGACCAGCTTCTGGAAGAAGCCGTTCTGGACTGCCGCACCGGGATGACACGCGTGGCCTTCTGGGACGTGGATGCTCCGGCAACTCTTGCGCGCATTGAGAACGATGCCGCTGATCCTTTCTGGCGGCTGATCCCGGAATACGACTTCATCTTTACTTATGGCGGCGGTGATCCAGTAGTGGACCATTATCTGCGGCTGGGCGCTGCCAATTGCCACCCCATCTACAATGCGCTCGATCCGGAAACCCACCACCCCGTGTTTTCTGATCCAAAGCTGCGGTGCGATCTGGCGTTTGTCGGCAATCGCCTGCCTGACCGCGAGCGCCGCGTGGAGGAGTTCTTTCTGCGCGCCGCCGAAATGGCGCCGGAATTCAAATTTGTTCTTGGCGGGGAAGGTTGGGATGGAAAGCATCTGCCCCAGAACGTCAGATGGATTGGGCATGTGAGCACCGCGGACCATAATCGCGTGAACTGTTCTGCCCGCATGGTGTTGAACATCAACCGCGAATCCATGGCCCACGTTGGTTTCTCTCCGCCGACCCGCGTTTTTGAAGCTGCCGGCGCGGGGAGCTGCGTGATCACGGATCGCTGGAAAGGCATTGAGAATTTTTTTGAGCCTGGCAAGGAAATTCTGGTAGCCGCTAACGCGGAAGAAATTGTTCACCTGCTGCGTTCGCTCGAAGGCGCAGATGCCAAGGCCATCGGGTTGAATATGCGGAAGCGTGCGTTATGCGAACACACTTACAGCCTGCGGGCGCAGCAGTTCGAGAACACAGTAGCGGATACGCGCGCCCTGGCTGCATGAAATTCCCTGTTCCGTGAAGATGGCGGGGTGGCCTGCGTGCCGGCTGCCCTGCCGGACATAATCATGAAAATTGCCATCTTTGGATTATCGATCACATCATCATGGGGCAACGGTCATGCAACCACGTTCCGCGCCTTATGCAGCGCGCTCCATCAGCGCGGCCACAAGATCGTGTTCTTCGAACGCAACCTTGAGTGGTATGAGAGTAACCGCGATCTGCCCGGCCCGCCTTATTGTGACGTAAAGCTCTACGATGATTGGAAACACGCGTTACCTTTGGTGCGTGAGCACCTGCGCGATTCTGATGTTGCCGTGGTTGGCTCTTATTTTCCTGATGGCATTTTGGCGCTCGATGAACTTCTGGGTTCGAACGTACCGGTTAAAGCCTTCTATGACATAGATACGCCGATCACCCTGAGTCGCTTGCGGGAGCAGGGCAACACAGACTACCTGCTTCGGCGCCAGCTACCGGGGTTGGACATCTATTTCACTTTCACCGGGGGCCCTGTCATTGCAGAACTGGAGTCTGACTTTGATGTTCCATTTGCAGTTCCACTCTATTGCTCGGTAGATCCTGAGCGGCATCAGGAACTTCCTCCCAGCCCGGATTTTGCTTGTGATCTGAGTTACATGGGAACGTATGCTGCTGACCGTCAACCCAAGATTGAAGAATTTCTTTGTCTTCCCGCGCGTCGCCTGCCGGAACGCCAGTTCCTGGTGGCGGGTCCGCAATATCCTGAGTCAATGGAGTGGCCGGCCAACGTCAGCCGCATCATGCATCTTGAGCCGCGATATCATGCCGCCCTTTACTGTTCCTCGCGCATGACCCTCAATGTGACCCGCAGAGACATGGTAATCGCCGGCTACTCTCCATCCGTTCGTCTGTTTGAGGCTGCCGCATGCGCCGCCACCATTGTCTCTGACAATTGGCCCGGCCTGGATACCTTCTTTGCTCCCGGGAAAGAGATTCTGCTTCCCGCGGATCATGCTGACGTGGTCCGGTATATCACTGACTATGATGACTCTGAGTTGAGACGCATCGGGCGCGCAGCGCGGGAGCGCGTGCTGGTTGCGCACAGTAATCAGCAACGGGCGCGAGAATTCGAGCAGGCTGTGGAAATATCTCAGGTAAAAAAAGCCGGTTCGAGTACGGTTGCTGTGTGATTCGCGGGAAACGGGCGGCTGCCTTTCTGCATCTCTACTCAAGTTACCCCTCCAGATTCCCATGAAAATCGCCCTCATTGCTCCTCCGTATATCGCCGTTCCGCCAAGGAAATACGGAGGCACTGAGCTTTTTATTGCTGAGCTGGCCATGGGCTTGCATAGAAAGGGAGTTGACGTAATCCTCTACACCAATGGCGAATCAACGCTGCCGGTTCCCAGTAAGTGTCTTTATCAGAAAGAAGAATGGCCGTTGAGCGGTGATGCAGAGGCCAACCTGAAAGGATTGAACCATGCCGCCTGGGCAGTGAAGGACGCTCGCAATAAGGTGGATGTGATTCACCTGAACAACGCTCCCGGTCTGACCCTGCAACGATTCACTGACCATCCCGTGGTTTACACGGTGCACCATGGGTACGAGCAGCCTTTGTCAGACTTCTATGCTTACTTTCCTGAAGTTTCCTTTGTCACGATTAGTGACTTTCAGCGCACCAAACTGAACCTGCCGCGGATCAGGACCATTCACCACGGAATTGATCTCTCCCGCTACACTCTCCAGAAGAAGAAACAGCCTTACCTGGCTTTTCTGGGCCGAGTAGCGCCGGCCAAAGGCACGCACTTGGCCATTGACATCGCAAAAAAGGCAGAAATCCCATTGAAAATGGCCGGCGAAATCCAGCCGGTCTATCGTGAGTACTGGGAAAAAGTTGTGCGGCCTCAGGTGGATGGCAAGTTCATTGAGTACGTCGGCGAGCTTGGATTGGAAGGCAAGAATGAGCTGCTGGGAAACTCTATGGCCATGCTCTTTCCCATTCAGTGGGATGAACCTTTTGGTCTGGTGATGGTGGAGTCAATGGCCTGCGGCACGCCCGTGCTCGCCTTGCCTGGAGGCTCAGTGGCCGAAGTCATTGAGGAAGGTGTGAGCGGACATATCGGCCATTCGCTGGACGAACTGGTGCAACGCGCCAGAAATCTCAATTTCCAGGCAGAATCAGTTCGAGCTTACGCGCAAAAATACTTCTCATCAGAACGCATGGCCAACGATTACATCAGTCTTTATTCCGAAATTCTTGATAGCAGGACCGCAGACCAGGCGGAGCCCATTGTGGCTTGAAAGCCCGTGGCGGGCTGAACCTTGATAGAAAGAGGGATTTGACTCGTGAGCGCAAAGATCATCATTCCCCAGCAGGAACTGGTGGAAATCCCTTCACCCTACCCGGAACCTCGCATCGCCTACCAGAACGCCGAGCCGCGCGCAGTCAACAACCTTACGCTGATTGATGGTAAGACGTTTCTTTCTACCACATTCGCCGGAGACATCATGCCGCCGGGCGCGCCCGATGCGGGGTTCTTTCACGATGACACCCGGTTTCTGAGCCGGCTGGAACTGCGCGTTGGAGGCTACCGCACCGTGGTCCTCTCCTCCAGCACAGAGCAAACGTTCGCCTCCCAGATTGAGCTGACAACCGGGCAAAGTACTCTGCGCGAAAGCTACGAGATCCCCGAAAACACGGTCCATATCCGGCGCGAGCAACTGCTGGGCTCAGATACGCTCTATGACTATCTGACGTTTGAAAATTTCAATTTCAACGAATTGGAATTGATCATTGAGCTGGCTTACGAAGCAGATTTCATGGACGTTTTTCAGGTGCGCGGAGTGGCGCGGCAGAAGAGCGGCCACTATTACAAACCGGTGGTACACCGTGATTGCATTGTGTTTCATTATCTCGGGCTCGACGGCATTGCGCGCGACACGGTGATCAGCCTTTCACCGCAACCTGAGACCGTGGATGGCACCACAGCCCGCTGGCGACTGAAGCTTCCTCCGTTCAAGCGGTTCCAGATCCAGACCACGATTGTCCCCCACATAGAAGGCAAGCGTTCGCGCGCCGTCCGTCCGGATTTTGGGCAGCAGTTGCGGCAACGCCGCGAAAATTTTGCTCTTTGGGAGTCGCAGTCTTCGCATTTTAGTTCCACGAATCGCGTCTTCGATCAGATGATGGCTACATTCAAAGCTGATCTGCACGCGCTGCAGATTCCTGAAGGCAAGGAACATATCATTGCCGCGGGAATCCCCTGGTTCGCTACCATGTTTGGCCGCGACTCCATTATTGCCGCATATCAGTCTCTGTTCCTCAATCCGCAGCTCGCGGTGGAAACCATCCGTGTGCTGGCGCGCTACCAGGGACAGGAAAAAAACGACTGGCGCGATGAGGAGCCGGGAAAAATTCTGCATGAATACCGTGAAGGCGAGATGGCGCGCTCGGGCGAGGTGCCCTTCAGTCCTTACTACGGCTCGGTTGATGCCACACCGCTCTGGTTGATTCTGCTGAGTGAGACCTTCAACTGGACAGCGGACGAGCAACTGGTGAAGGACATGCTGCCCCATGCATACCGGGCACTCGAATGGATTGACAACTATGGTGACCTGGATGGAGACGGTTTTGTCGAATATGCGCGACGCTCCCCCAAAGGCCTGACCAACCAGGGATGGAAAGACTCATGGGACGCGATTATCCATCGCGACGGCGAGATGGCGCGTCCGCCCATAGCGCTCTGCGAGGTCCAGGGCTATGTTTATGAGGCCAAATACAAGATGGCTTCACTGATGCGGTCGTTTGGAGATATTCGCACGGCGGACAGACTTAAACGCGAGGCCTCAGACATGGCCAAGCGCTTTGAAAAAGCTTTTTGGATGCCGTCACGCAACTTCTACGCCATGGCGCTCGATGGGCAGAAGCGGCAATGCCAGGTGATTGCGTCGAACCCGGGACACCTTTTGTTTACGCGTATGCTCCCGCTGGAACGCGCGCGCGCAATCACGCAGCAATTCATGAAGCCGGGAATGTTCACCGGTTGGGGCTGGCGCACCATGTGCCAGGAAGAGAGGGTATTCAATCCTTTGAGCTATCATCGCGGCTCAGTGTGGCCGCACGATAATTCCATGGTTGCGCATGGCATGGCCCTCTATGAATTTCGTGAGCCGGCCAACAAGGTCTTTACTACGCTTTTTCAGGCTGCTCTAAACTTCCGCGACTATCGCCTGCCGGAGCTCTTCTGCGGAATTGAGCGCCGCGAATTTGACCAGCCGGTGCAGTATCCCGTCTCCTGTTCGCCGCAGGCATGGGCATCAGGGGCCATTTTCCTGGTCCTGATGTCTGTGCTCGGCATCCGGCCCAGCGCACAACGCAAGGAACTCAACATCGTAAATCCAACTCTGCCCGAATTTCTCGATAACCTGAGTGTGCGGAACCTTCGCATCGGCGCCAGCCGCGTGGGCCTTGATTTCGCCAGGCGCGGTGACCGCACTTTCTGCAACGTGGTGGATATTGAAGGCGACAAGCTGCTGGTGAATGTGGCCTTCAAAAAGCGTTAAATAAAGGTTCGTGCTCAGCGGGTTTGGGGAGGTACAAATCTCATAGTCGCTCACTGCCTGTTGCTCTGGTGTAATATACGGAAAAGCAACCCAATCAGTTCAGGACTTCAGCGATGGGCAACGCCGTAGTTAAAGACAAAAACCTTCTCGGTGGAGAACCCGTCTTCCGCGGAACGCGAGTTCCGTTTAAGGCATTGACCGATTATCTCGAAGGCGGAGAAACGCTGGACGAATTTCTTGAACAGTATCCAACTGTAAGCCGCCAACTCGCAATCGAGGCATTAGAAGAAGCTCGCGCAATGCTGGAATCGCAGCTCAAATGAGACTGCTGATTGACGAGTGCGCTCCAAGAGCTTTGAAATTATTTTTAGTAGCAGAAGGGCATGAGTGCCTCTCGGTACAGGAAGCGGGCTGGGCGGGCAAACGGAATGGTGAATTGCTCGAACGCGCAGACGGCAGTTTTGATGTTTTCGTCACGCTTGACACGAACCTCCAATACCAGCAGAACCTTGTTGGGCGTCGAATTGCAATCATAGTGATTCGGGCACAATCGAATCGCCTAATTCACCTCAAGCCATATTTCCGGGATTGCATTCAGGCGCTGCACGCAATTCAAGCAGGGCAGGTGGTGCACATAGGATCAATCAAAAAGGGGTAGTACGCAATAAAAGAATGCCATCCAAGGCTTCAATACTTTTCTTGTCCTTCTTTCTTTCAGCATTTAGAGTGTTTGGTTCGACGTTAAACTACCCGGAGGAATAAAATGGCAATCAATGTCCTGGCGAAAAAGAACGGCCCTTATGTGGTGAGCGGTGATCTGAGCGAACTCAATCTTACCGATGCTGAAGGCAACAAGTACGATCTGGCGGGAAAACCCGCAATCGCCCTCTGCCGCTGTGGAGGTTCCATCAATAAGCCGTTTTGTGACGGGACCCACTCGAAAATCGGCTTCCAGGCCGCTGAAGCTGCCGTGAAAAGCCAGGGCTAGTCGTCCGGATTTGTGGCCGCAGAATTAATGCAGAAGAGGAACCCCTCACGGTTCCTCTTTTTTGTCCAATCTTCTTCTCTTCAGAGCGAGGTTACCAAAGGCTTTACCCAAAGCGCATTTGTAGCTTGATTTGATTGCAGTTAGGCTATGACAACAACACTGACCCTCCATTTACCTCTGGCATTGGAAGGCTTAATGAATTTTCACGGGCACAGCATCCAGTGGTCGACGCTGGTCAACTTTATTCCGGTGCTCGCGACCATTGTCACCACGCTGCTGAGCATTGTGCTGGCGCGCGCAACCCTGCGTTACGCCCATGCGGCTGACCGTACGCTGGAGCTCGCGCATGAGCAGTTTGAGCGCGAGTGGGCGCCAGAGCTTCATTTGCGCCTGGAGCGCGCGTCCGCCACAGAGGCCCGACTGGTCGTCACCAATCTTGCCAAGACGTCCGTACTCCTGCAACTGGTGCAACTTCGCAATGTCTCCGGAGTGTTTCCACTGGAAAAGCAATACTTGAATGATCCTCTTGTTGGGGGCATGGCGTGGAGAGGCGAGATCGGCGAGCACCTGCTGCGCCTTACGGGAAACAACTTTTCCGGGCCCATTGCGGCTTCTGCCAGCTTTTATGCCTCAGGACGTTTGTTCCGCACAGACTGGTTCCGCTTTAAGGTCGAAGTGCACGGCGGACGAATTGACAGGATCGACGCTGTTACGCTGCCTGCGCACCGAGTTCGCGTGCTGGTGCCACATAAAGTGCGTCGCTTTCGCAAGCCGATGGTGAATGATGTGGCCAAGGAAGTGGTGGAGACGACGAAGAGGCAATAAGCAGTCATGCGTGGTCAATCTATTTCAAGGATTGGGCCGGCGAGCTCTCAGCGTAGATTGAATGAGATTTCAATCGCCATGGCAACTGAGACTGGCTGACCATCCCGAGTAGCGGGGCTGAATTTCCATTTTTTCACGGCATCTACCGCATTCTCATCCAGCCCCCTTCCGAGTGCCCTGTCAATTCTGATGTCGCTCACGTTGCCGCTGGTATCTACAACAATGTGCATCACCACGATCCCTTGATATCTCGCGTGGCGCGCTTCTTCGCTGAAATCAGGCTCCGGCGTGTATACCGCCCTGGGTCGCTTCAGGCCATCTTTTCCGAAGCTGGAGAGTTCCACCGGTGCAGCAGCATCCTTCGGTCGGTAATCGGACCGCCGATACTCCGGCCTGGCGCGACTGAGATCATTCTGATCCAGGAAGAAGATTCGGCCGAGCAGGTCCTGCGCTTCAGTCAGAGTTGAGAGAGACCGGTCAAGATGAATGTGCACCTTCACCTTCTTTTGCAGAACAAGCGTGGGCATACCTTTTTCGCTGCTGCCGGGGAAAGCTATTCGCGGACCCTGCAAAACTAAACTGTCGCGAGATAGCTTTATGTCGCGGATGTAAATGCCGCCATAAACGAGCCACCTGTCTGTTGGCTTGGTGAGGGGCTGGCCGGAAGAATCAAACTTCAGCTCGCCATGACTGAATGGATACCGCAGAGCCAGGGTCTGATTTTTGTATTGCTGGTTTAGAAGATCGTTCACCGTTTCAGCAAAGGCGGAAGAGGCACAGCCGAAATAGAAAATCAGTACATAAACGTAGATTTTCAGCGCCATGGCAGCCATAGTCTAACCCTGACACAGCGGCTGCGCTACTCGTTTTTAAAGAAAACTCTGGGTGCTGCTAGTGGATGGTCTTCATCTTTCGCGACATATAATCCATGAGCAGATATTGGCCGAGCGTCTGCGGAGTGGTGAAGTAAGCCTTGCCGCGGCACATCTCGGTTACTTTTTGCACGAACTGCACCAGGCCATAGTCCGAAGCCAGCATGAAGGTGTTGATCATGATGCCCGATCGCTTGCAGCGCGAGACCTCCTCCAGCGTCTGGCTCACTACCAGGGGATCAAGGCCAAACGCGTTCTTGTAAATGCGGCCGTCTTCCAGCGTCAGGGCGGACGGCTTACCGTCAGTGATCATGACAATCTGCTTCATGTCTTTTTTCTGGCGCTGCAGGACTCTTTGTGCCAGCCGCAAGCCTTCGCGCGTGTTGGTGTAGTACGGTCCTACTTTGACTCGCGCCAATTGCGTGATGGGCATTTCTTCAGCCGAGTCGTGGAACAACACCAGTGAGAGTGAGTCTCCGGGATATTGCGTCCGGATCAGGTGGCTCAATGCCATGGCCACTTTTTTGGCCGGAGTGAAACGATCCTCGCCGTAGAGAATCATGCTATGCGAGCAATCCAGCATGACCACAGTTGCGCAGGACGACTGGTACTCACACTGGTCTACACGCAAATCCGAGTATTCGATGTTGAGCGGCAGGTGCAGGCCTTCCCGCTGAATTGCTGACGAAAGCGTCTCAGTAATGTTTAGATTGATGGTGTCGCCGAATTCGTAGGGTTTGGAAGCGCCGCTGGCCTCGATTCCAGTGGCCAGATCGCGCGTGTCATGACGGCCAAAACTAGAGCGACCCAGTGAGCCAAGTAGATCGCGCAGTGTCTTGAAGCCGAGAAAATCCAGGCTCTTATCGGTAATCTCAAATCTGGCTTCGGTTTGGGCTTCTCCGGTCTGCCCCGGTGTGGTGGCCGGACGAGATGGATCCTGCGGCTGGTCTACGGAGATGTAGTCTTCCTGCTGCATGCGATTGATGAGCTTTTCAATCAGCTCATCCAGCTTGCCTTCCATTTGCATCTGTTCGAGCTGCTCGCGCATTTCGTCGGTGAGAAAGTCTCCCATCTCCAGCGCCTGCTGGATGGCTTCGCGCAACGCGTCAAGCGAGTGCTCATCCATCTGCTGAAAATACATGTACTGGTTCTGGAAACCGGACTCCAGCATGTAATCAGAGAGAGCGCTAAGCAGGTCTTCCATGCTCATCTCGTCAGCGAGATCGGCAACGTATTTGGAATACTTGGTGTACTTCATGGCTCAGAAAAACGAAACAGGTATTTGGTATTTAGTAGTTGGTATTGGGCTCAACGCCAATACCAAGGTCCGCGTACCAAATACCGCTTAGTTATACGGTCTTCTGTTTCTGAACGGCTGCTGGCGCTCATCATCCTCCCGCTCATAGGGCCGTTCTGGGCGTTTGGCCTGCTTCTCCGCCTGGAACACGCGCTCTTCCGTGCGTCCAATCCGGCGATGCGCGTGCAAGCCTTCCAGCACAAACTCTGCCGCGGAAACCAGCACCTCAGGCCGTTCCTTGGACTTGATCCCGACCGGTGCGAGTTTCTCCGTGAGTCCCTGGATGTTCTTGAGACCTTCCAGAACTTCCTGGGCGCTTGCGGTATCGGCCAGCTTGATCTCGCCGCCCAGTTCAAACCACTGCACCACCTGCTGCATGTTCAGGTCTTTGAAGTAGATGTCGTAGGCTTTGGCAACGGCCACCCGGATCAATTCCCGGGCGACCGTGTCGGCACCGCGCATCTCGCCTTCATATTCCAGTTCCAGTTTGCCTGTAATGGAAGGGAGCGCAGCGTAGATGTCGCCAATGCGAGGCACAATGATCTTTTCGCCACTGCGCAAGGCGCGGCGCTCGGCGTTTGAAATCACGTTTTCCAGCACGCTGATAGGAAGGCGCTGGCTCACGCCGGAGCGCTTGTCAACTTTCTTATCCTCGCGCGCCAGGAATGCCACGCGCTCCACCACCTCGCGTACATACCGGGGCACGTGCAGTTCCATGCCGTCGCGGCGCGCCCACGCCTCCTGCTCGGTGATGCTGATTCCTTCTTCAATCGAACTGGGATAGTGCGTGCGAATTTCCGAGCCGATGCGGTCCTTGAGTGGCGTAACAATTTTTCCGCGAGCGGTGTAGTCTTCCGGGTTCGCGCTGAACACCAGCGCAACATCCAGCGGCAGGCGCAGCGGGTAGCCCTTTATCTGAACGTCGCCTTCCTGCATGATGTTGAAGAGACCTACCTGGATCTTACCGGCAAGGTCCGGCAATTCATTGATAGCGAAAATCCCGCGATTCGCCCGCGGCAGCAGTCCGTAATGCACGGTGAATTCACTGGAGAGATCATGCCCGCCGCGTGCGGCCTTGATGGGATCGATGTCACCGATCAGGTCGGCAATGGTTACGTCCGGTGTGGCCAGCTTTTCTACATAGCGCTCCTCCGGAGTAAGCCATGCAATTGGAGTGTTGTCACCCTGCTCGGCCATCAGGGTGCGGCAGCGCTTGCAGATGGGGTCGTAAGGGTTGTCATGAATTTCGCAACCGGCCACATAGGGCATTTGCGGATCGAGCAGTCCGGTCAGCGCGCGCAGAATGCGGCTCTTGGCCTGGCCACGCAGACCCAGAAGGATGAAGTTATGACGGGAAAGAACTGCGTTAACGAGCTGGGGTACGACCGTATCTTCATAGCCGATAATTCCCGGAAAAATGGTCTCGCCTGACCGCAGCCTGGTAATCAGATTTTCCCGGAGTTCATCTTTGGTCTTGCGACTGCGGAGCCGTTGCTCAGAAAAAACGCTCTTCCTGAGTTCGCCCAAGATACGAGGAAGATTCATGAAGGGGCCTCTGTAGCTGATTATACGCCGCGCGCCAAATCAGGCTTTGAGCTAGTGAATGTGTCCGTTGCCGCTTGCCCTCTCGCGTGCGCGCAGGGTCTTTTCCACTTTGGGAATGGTAGCGCGGTAATACTCAATCAACGTCTCAATGCGCTCACTCTCAGATTTCATTTCCAGAATGGCCTGTTTGAAGTCGAGGTCAACCGGCAGTTGGCTGGCCAGTTGAAAAGAGAGATAGTTTTTGTTTTTGTCGATCTCCGCGTCCTGCCCCAGCACGGCAAACAATTGCTCGTGCAATCCAATCACGGTCTCAGACTGCTGGCCGGGCAGCGGGGCTGGTTCATCATCTTCGAACCAGGAAATTTCCGCCTGAAGAAAAGACCGGTCGTGGTTCAGTTCCACAATGGAGAAGCGCTGGTGGCCTTCGCTGGAGATATCCATTCTGCCGTCTTCGTAACGCTTCATCACGTTCAGGATCACCGCGGAGCAGCCGACTTCAGCCACGGCATTCTCCTTCGCGCGCACCATGCCAAATGGCTTCTTCTGTTCCAGGCACTCGGCAATCATCTCTTTGTAGCGAGGCTCAAAGATGTGCAGCGGCAGCGGCGCGCCGGGGAAGAGGACCACCTCCAGGGGGAAGATAGGCAGAAGGCTCACAGCCTCTATTCTACAGGGTAGTTGGAACTCGGCGGCAGCAGTGTTACTGGGAAATCTCCGCTGGTTGCGACCGCGCGGAGCGGATTTCATGCTGGTTTTGCAAAAGGAACATTCTTGACTTGTAGCTGCGGACGCACTACAACCTTCATCCATGAAGCTTCAGGGAAAAGTAGCTGTGATCACCGGCGCCTCCATGGGAATTGGCGAGGCCATTGCCAAACTGTTTCTTGAAGAAGGCGCAAAGCTGGTGTTGTGTGCGCGCGATCTGGCCCGAACCCAGGCAGCAGCACAGCGCATCGGCGGAACGGCAGAGAACACGCTTTCAGTTACCTGCGACGTGAGCAAGCGCGAGCAGGTGGACGCCCTGATGCAGGCAGCGCTCAAGAAATTTGGCCGCATTGACATACTGGTGAACAATGCCGGTTTTGGGTTGAACGATTCGGTCGAGAAGATGAAGATGGCGGACCTGCGCGCCATGTTTGATACCAACCTGTTCGGGACCATTGAGTGCATGCAGGCCGTGGCGCCCATCATGCGCCAGCAGGGCGGAGGAGACATCATCAACGTGTCTTCCGTCTCGGGTCACATCTCCACGCCATACATGGGCGGTTACGCCGCCACCAAACATGCCATGAATGCCATCGGCAAAGCAGCCCGGCTGGAGATGCTGCGCCACAACATTAACGTGGTTACCGTCTGCCCGGGCTACATCGCAACGGATTTCTCCAGGAACATGATCAAGGGCAGTCAGCCGCAACGAGTGGGCGGATCAACCAGGTGGGCGGTTGGCCCTGAAGTGGTGGCCAACGACACGCTGAACGCTCTGCTCAAGCGCAAGCGGCAAGTGGTAACTCCCGGTTTTTACTGG
>DATFDA010000309.1:0-7487 GCA_035252525.1 Candidatus Angelobacter sp.
GGCGCAGCCGGAAGCGCGTTGCTGCAAGCAAACATCGGAAAGTTGATCTTCACCGGAAGTGTTGCCACCGGGAAAAAAGTGGCCCAGGCCGCTGCGGCAAAGCTGCTTCCGGTGGTGCTGGAACTGGGCGGCAAGGATCCGATGATTGTTCTGGAGGACGCGGACGTAAACGTCGCATCAAGCGCCGCGGTATGGGGCGCGTTCATGAATGCCGGGCAGACTTGCCTGTCAGTAGAACGCTGCTACGTGCATGAATCCATCTACCAGAAATTCCTCGATGCGTGCGTGGCCAAAGCAGGAAGGCTGCGCCAGGGACCTGGCGACGCCGCAAACACAGATATCGGTCCCATGATTCACGAACGCCAACTCGAAACCGTACAACGGCACGTGGATGATGCTATTGCGCGTGGGGCGCGGTTGTTGCTGGGAGGAAATCCGGCAACGAACCTTGGCCCAAACTTCTACCAGCCAACAATCCTGGCGGACGTGAAGCACGACATGGACCTGATGCGGGAAGAGACATTTGGCCCGCTGCTGCCGGTGTGCAGCTTTAAATCAGACGAAGAAGCGGTGGCGCTGGCCAATGATTCGGACTTCGGGCTGGCCGCGAGCATCTGGACACAAGACAAGCGGCGCGGAGAAGCGCTGGCTCGGCTAATCCACGCCGGAACTGTGATGGTGAACGACGTGGTTGCGTGTTTCGGCATCAGTGAAGCGCCTCACGGCGGAGTCAAGGCCAGCGGAATCGGCCGCACACATGGGCGCTACGGAGTGGATGAAATGGTCTGGCTCAAGTACGTGGATTCAGACCGTGTGCCGCAAATGAAAAAGCTATGGTGGTTCGGATACGGCCCGGTCTTCCAACAGCAAATGAGCGGATATATTGAGCTCCTGTTCGCAAAAAACTTAATAAAGCGCATCCGTGGAGCCGCAAAAAGCACACGATCCTTCCTGTTGCGCAAGCCTCGATAGAGTAAAATCGGTTTTGCCAGGCCATGGAGCTTATAAAGCTGTGCTGAAGCATTCACACCTTATTTACGACTGGAACTCCGTCAACTCTGAATTCAAGCCAGTTAAGCCGGTCCTGCTCAATGACGAGACGTTGCGGGACGGGCTGCAATCACCCTCGGTTAAAGATCCTGCCATTGAAGAGAAGCTGAAGATTCTCCATCTGATGGAAGAGCTAGGAATCAACAGCCTTGATATCGGCTTGCCGGGGGCTGGGCCGCGGGCAATTGCGGACGTGGAGAGGCTGGCCCGTGAAATCGTGAATTGCCGCATGAAAATCAAGCCGAACTGCGCGGCACGCACCCACGAAAATGATATTCGCCCAATTGCAGAGATATCCCAGCGTGCCGGCATTGGAATTGAAGTAGCTTGCTTTCTCGGTTCGAGCCCGATTCGCCGCTACACGGAAAACTGGTCTGATGATTTTCTTGTGACGACCACAGAAAAGGCGGTGAAGTACGCCCGGTCTCTGGGCCTGGAAGTGATGTATGTGACTGAGGATACTTCCCGTTGCGACCCGGATACAGTCAAACGGCTCTACAGCACCGCCATCGCTTGCGGGGCCAAAGCTATTGTGATTTGTGACACGGTAGGTCATGCGACACCTGCAGGGGTGCAGGCGCTGATCCATTTCATTCTGGATCAGGTGGTCAAGCCTTCCGGGGCCAAGGTACGTGTGGATTGGCACGGCCATTCCGACCGTGGACTGGCGGTTGCTAACTCCCTGGCAGCGCTCGCTGCTGGAGCAGACTGCGTGCACGGCACGGCTCTGGGAATCGGCGAGCGCGTGGGAAATACCCAAATGGACCAGATGCTGGTTAATCTTAAGCTCATGGGAGTTTCCCCGTGGGCGGAGCAGGACCTTACCAGCCTGAAAGAGTATTGCCGAACGGTCTCAGAGGCCACCGGGGTACCTATTCCACGAAATTATCCGGTGCTGGGAGAGGACGCGTTTCGGACGGCTACGGGTGTTCACGCCGCTGCCGTGATCAAAGCGTTCAAAAAGGGCGATATGGAGTTGGCGAATACCGTGTATTCCGGTGTTCCCTCTCATTATTTTGGTCTGGAACAGATCATTGATATCGGTCCCATGAGTGGGAAATCCAATGTGATCTTCTGGCTGGAAAGCCGGGACATCCCCGCAGCCGAAGACGTGGTTGACCGGATCTTTCAGCGGGCAAAATCGTCTGACCGCTGCCTGACCGAACAGGAAATTCTGGATTGCTGCGCCAAAAATTCCGGAGAAACATTGTCGTAGAGCGACCGGATTTCCGCGCAACTATCTGCAAGCGACGGGGTTTGGAATAGCAACACTCTGAATTTTCCTTTAAAGGAGAAAAGCATGAAGAAGCTATTCGCAATCGTTTGCACGCTGGTTCTGGGAGGCGCCATGGCGGTGGCCCAGGCAAGCTCAGCAACCCAGTCGGGCAGCGCTGACCAGACTACAACCACAACAACCAAGTCCACAAAGAAGACCACCAAGACCAGCAAGAAGCATCACAAGGGCGCGAAGAAGAGCAAGAAGGGCGCCAGCAGCACCACGACTCCGCCACCCAAATAAACTTTTGGATTTCAAATTGATTCGCTTTCCAGGCGGCCTCTTTGCAGGCCGCTTTCCTTTTTCTTTGGAACTGCCTTTGTGAGACACTATTCCGCGCGGAGATCCGTTCCGTTTCCGTAAGCCCCCCACTTTAAAGGAGACTACATGAAGAAGCTATTCACACTTGTGTGCGTTCTCGTGCTCGGCGGCGCTTTGTCAGTGGCCCAGACCGGCGCCGGTTCCGGCGGTGACCAGACCACTACGAAGTCTGATACCAAGAAGCCGGAAAAAGCAAAAACCAAGAAATCACACAAGAGCGGCAAGAAGAGCAAGAAGAACACATCTGACACCACAACCACGCCGAAATAAGAGACCAACTCAGATCAGATTTCAGGCGGCCTCTTGCGAGGCCGCATTTCCTTTGCTTTCTGATGCTGTGTTTTGACGCAACAGCTCTATATCTGGCGTTGTAGTATTGATGTTGGCTTGCTCATGCCCATTCGCCCATCCGCCGCCGATTCCGCCAGCCATCCCCATCAGGAGGTAGCGCGGTTGGCCGAGATGCGGGCCGTTCATTCGGCGTTCCTCTACCTGCACAACCAGGAGATGGAGTTCCGCCGCTGGCAGCGGCAGGTAACGGAAATACCTTCACCACCATTCGGGGAAGCATCGCGCAGCCAGTGGCTGAGCGAACGCTTTACTGCCCTGGGACTGGAGGCAGTCCACGCAGATGAATTGGGCAACGTATTTGGGATGCTGCAGAGCGGACAAGGGGCGCAATGCCTGGGCGTAAGCGCACATCTGGATACAGTTTTCCCGAGCGGAACGCGGCTGGAAACGCGCGAGGAAGGAAACCGGCTGTTTGGGCCGGGAATCAGCGACAACGCCGCCGGAATCACTGCTCTGCTGGCCGTTGCTTCCGCGCTGAAACGAGCGCAACTGCAACTCGCGACGAACATTGTCTTCATTGGCAATGTAGGGGAAGAAGGAGAAGGCAATCTTCGCGGGATGCGCCATATCTTTTCATCGCAGCCGTGGAAAGATGCCATACATTCCCTGCTGGTGATTGATGGCGCCGGAACTGACACGTACGTGACGCAGGCGCTGGGCAGCCGCCGCTTTGAAATTTCATTTCGTGGTCCGGGTGGGCATTCCTGGAGCGATTTCGGCGTTCCCAATCCAATCATTCTTCTGTCGCGGGCTCTGGCGCGCTTCAGTGAAGGTGAGGTACCGGAGTCGCCGCGCACGACCTACAACATCGGCGTGGTTCAGGGAGGCACTTCCGTCAACTCGATTCCCGAATCAGCGGCCGCGCGCGTAGATTTGCGGTCGGCCTCAAGGCAGGAGTTGCAACGTCTGGAAGAGCGCCTGCGCGAGTGCGTGCATGAAGCGTGGAGTGAGCAGGGGCTCGCGCATCGCGGAAGCGAGCCGAAGGCGCGGTTTGCGATCGAATCCATTGGCGACCGTCCGGCTGCGGAACTGCCCGGCGATGCCCGTATCCTGAAAGTGGTGAAGGCGGTGGATGCGCATTTGCGTATTCAGTCGATTCCCAGGCTCGCCTCGACGGATGCCAATGTTCCCCTTGCACTGGGCAAAGAAGCCACGACCATTGGCGCGGGTGGCGATGGCGGTGGCGCTCATACTCTGCGCGAGTGGTACGATTGCAGCAATCGTGATTTAGGATTAAAACGCATTCTCCTCATCTTATTGGCTGTTGCCGGAGTACATGAATGAAGATTCTCCTTGTGCTGTTCTTCGGACTCACAATGACAAGCCTTTCAAACGCAAAACAACAGAACAAAGCAGACATAATTTTCATTAATGGCGATATTTACACCGGGTCCTTCACCTGCATGGGGCCGAGCTCTTCATATACGTGCCTTCCGGGACATTCACAAGAGCCATGGTCAGAAACCATGGTGCTGCGAGGTGGCCGAAAGCAAGCGCTTGCAATATCCGATGGAAAAATCGTCGCTGTGGGCACGAACGACGAAGTATTGAAGTGGAAGGACAAAAAGACTCGGGTGATCGATCTGGGCGGCCACTTTGTCATGCCGGGATTGAATGATGCGCACGTCCATCTGGCCAGCGGCGGATTTGAAAAGTTGAACGTCAACCTGGTGGGATCAAAGTCGCTGGACGAAATGAAGCAGCGCATCGCCGCCAGAGTAAAGGCCGCCGCTCCGGGCGAATGGATCAAGGGCGAAGGCTGGGACCACACTCTGTGGGCGGAGCAAAAGACGCCGACCCGCCAGGATATCGATGCGGTCACGGGTGATCATCCGGGTATTTTCACTCGCGTAGACGGACATATTGCCGTGGCAAACACTGCCGCCCTCAAAGCTGCCGGCATCACGGCGCAAACACCGGACCCGCAGGGCGGGAAGATTGATCACGACGAGAAAGGCGAGCCCACAGGAATTCTGCGCGAGACAGCCATGGGACTGGTGCAATCGAAGGTTCCTCCTCCAACTGCTGCCCAGCGGCGGCGGGCTGCGGAGCTCGCCCTTGAAGATGCAGCCAGGGCAGGCATCACTTCAGCCCAGGATTTTTCTGACTGGCAGGATTTCCTGGTTTATGAGCAACTGGAAAAAGAAGGCAAGCTCACGCTGCGGATTTCCGAGTGGCTTCCCTTCGATCTTCCGGTGGAAACGCTGAAGAAGATGCGTGCGCACCATCCCGCATCAGACCCCATGCTGCACACGGCAATGCTCAAAGGCTTCATGGATGGCTCGCTGGGCTCGCGCACGGCAGCCATGCTGGCGCCCTATGATGATGATCCCAAAAACGCCGGCATTCCACGCTACGAACAGCAGAAACTGAATAACATGGCGGTGGAGCGCGCAAAAGCAGGATTCCAACTTGGCTTTCACGCCATTGGTGACCGGGGCACGCGCATGGCGCTGGAGGCGTTTGCCCTGGCGGAAAAAGAAAGCCCAAAACGTGATTTCCGTTTTCGCATTGAGCACGCGCAGGTGGTTGCGCCGGACGACTTCAAGAAATTCAAGGATCTGGGCGTGATTGCGTCTATGCAGCCCAATCACCTGCTCACTGATATGAACTGGGCGGAAGCCCACATTGGCGCAGAGCGCGCAAAGCATTCCTATGCATGGAAAGAATTCCTCGACGATGGGGTTGTCCTGGCCTTCGGGACCGACTATCCGGTTGAGCCAATCACGCCCTTCCGCGGAATCTATTGCGCTGTGACACGAAAGAATGAAGCGGGCACGAAAGAATACTTTCCGGAGCAAAAGATAACCATTGACCAGGCGATTGCCGCCTATACCACGGGGGCAACCTACGCCCAATTTGCGGAAAACGAAAAAGGCACGCTCGCGCCGGGAATGCTGGCTGATTTTGTGGTGCTCGACCGCGACCTCACCAAAGTTGATCCACCGGAAATCTTGAAGACCAAGGTGCTGCGAACCGTGGTAGGCGGGAAAACGGTGTACGAGCCGAAGTAAATTAAGTGGATGGTTCGGCTGGCAATCGTTGTCTGCGTGCGAGTCTGCGGCGCTTGTATGAGTCCATCAGCAGCCACGCCATGTAGAGCACGATGATGAGGTTGATCAGCAGGATTGCCCACTTCGGCGCATTGGGACGATGGAAAAGTTCCAGAACCTCAAAAGGGATGTAAATTCCACCTGAGATAAGGGCGAACCATTCTGCCCATTCTTTTTCCAGCCAGAGTCCGGCTGCTTCAGTAAAACGAATAGCAGCGTAAATCAAGACCAGCAGGATCACCACTCGCAGATCGCGGCCATTGATGGTCTCGGCAAAGCGCATAAAGGCAATGGCAAAATGATGATCGGGAGCAATGTGAAAACGCCGCAACATGTGCTCGGCGACCCGCAGCAAGTCTTTATGCCGTAAGGTGAGAATCCACCACGCCCCGGTCACAGCCAACACGCCTTTCAGGGCTTCGAACAGTGCAACGCCGCGCAAGCCGAAGTGGCGGACTAAAAAGCTTTTGGAATGGGAACTCATTCGGTGAGGCGTACGATCTATTGTAACTGGCTGGCCTGCTGGGCGTCTCAATCGGAAGTTCAATGGCGGATTCATACCTGAACGGCTGCTGGTAGCTGATTTTGGACTTTCCATTGTGAGATGCGGCGATAACGCTTCGCTGGAATACCGAGCGCATGTACACTGCTCAGTCATGCTCGTGAAAACAATATCGATCCTGCTGGCGCTTGGAATGGCAGCTCCGCTGTATTCTCAGTGCCGTCCGGAGAAGCCTTCGAGCGAAAAACGAGAAGTGTTGTGGCTGAAACTCCAGGCAGATATCAGGCAAGTGGACCAGCAGCTCGATGGCGTTCTGGCGGTGGCAATCAAGGACTTAACGTCCGGCGAGGAATACTTGCTTCGCGGGGACGAAGTGATGCCGCAGGCAAGCTCCATCAAGATTGCCGTTCTGGCAAATCTTTATCTGCAAGCGCAGCAGGGGCAGCTCAAACTCACAGACCCCTACGTTGTGCGCAAGGAAGATCTTGTTCCCGGCAGTGACATCATGCTCGGATTAACTCCGGGCGTCACGCGTCTTACCTTGCACGACCTTGCCACCATCATGGTAGCGGTGAGCGATAACAGCGCGACTAACGTGCTGATTGACCGCCTGGGCTTCGACCACGTGAACGCAATGCTCAACAATCTGGGCCTGCACAACACCCGCCTGCGCCGAAAGATGATGGACCTGAAAGCCGCCGGCGAAGGCCGTGAAAATATTTCAACGCCACGCGAGATGATGACGCTGCTGGAGACAATCTATCGCGGCAAGTTGCTGAACAAAGAGTTAACGCAGGATTTCCTCACGGTCCTGAGCACGCACAAAGAGAGTTCCATGCTCCAGGCGCTTCCTGACGATGTGACAGCCGCCAATAAGCCGGGAGAACTGGAGGCCGTGCGCAACGATTCAGGGATCGTCATGGTCAGGAACCGG
>DATFDA010000310.1:0-10501 GCA_035252525.1 Candidatus Angelobacter sp.
CGTAAAAAGCCTCAGTAACCGCGCTCGCGGAAGAACAAAGGGAATAGGAGGTCATCCCTGATGGGGTTCGCCGGGGCGAGAATTACCAGCGTGGTTCGCGGCGCTGGCGTGGGCCACGAGCATTGCCGCGTCCTCCACCGAAGCCGCTGCGCTCTTTCTGCGGCCGCGCTTCATTCACGGTCAGGGCTCGGCCGCCGGATTCTTTGCCGTTCAGTGCCGCCATGGCGCTCTCAGCTTCGCTGTCATTGGGCATGGTAACGAAACCAAATCCGCGTGAACGCCCGGTATCGCGATCGGTGGCAACGCTCGCGCTCTCAATAGCGCCGTAAGGCTCGAACATTGACCGCAGTTCCGGTTCTGTCATGCTAAAAGAGAAATTTCCGACGTATATTTTTTTCATAAACGATTTCCTTTGTCGTAGTGTTCAGGTGATTGCCTTCTCAGCGGAAATTGGCAGGGACAAAAAGCGGAAACGTCTATCCGAGTCGAGGACAACTGAGCTGCATCTGGGTAGTATACCGTAACCAGAGCCTTCAGCGAAAACCTGAGGATGCCTGGCAAATCAAATGGGCGATGACTTGTAACGAGTCCCGCGTAGTCGGCAAGCGGATGTTAAATTCCTGATTAACAATAGGAACAACATTGCAGTAAGTAACACTGTTCAGAGTAGATCAAAGCAGGAGAATCGCCTTTGCGGCCGCCGCTGCAGCCGGTTCTGAAACTTCGAGCTTCTCGCTTTGTCACCCCAACTGTGTCATGCTGTCATTATGGATAACCCAATGGATAGCCCAGAAGCCAGAAAGGCCAAAAAGCTGTTAGAGCAAGCGGAGGATCGTGAACGCATGGCTCGCATCGTGAAACGGCACCAGAAGCCCGCGCAAAAAACATCGCGCCAGCAAGACGCTAACCGGGCCGCTGCACAAATTATCAGAGAAGCTACTGAGCGTTGATCGTACGCTGCTTTGGAGTGGCGGGCCGAGCCTTGACATCGATATGGCATCAGCGTAGCGTCAAAACAGAGCGAGCATTCTTCCTCACTTTTCAGGTCCTCTGAACTAAGTCAGACCATCTGAGTTCTCCAACCTTAGAGCTTCCTCCAACCGAGGATGCACGTTAAGGAGACCTCATGAATTCCCTTATGCCGGGAACCAAGATTCAACTCGAACATGTTCTGGAAAGTGCCGTGATCCTAAGCTGGAACGAGTTGGGTTCCGACTCAACCATGGTCCATGTGGAATACGCAACAGCTCCCGAACCCTGTTTGCAATATCTGAAAATCTGGCGATCTACAAAACGAGCAAAATGGGACTTGATTTGCGAGTATTGGATCTCAGCCGGATCGGCGGGCGCCCCGCACATTGGATTGACTTTCGGCCGTGGTCACCATTCCCCGCGCCTGACAAAAATACTGCACAGTGTTCTGCAGCATCAAGGTGGCATTCCCGATGCCCTGTTTGGCGAAACCAAACTCAACCTGATCGTTGTCGGTTTGCCCACCCCACAAGAGAGGCTAAGTGCGACCCGGTATATGTCAGAGGCGTACCAGCAGCGCGGGCTGTCGTTTGCCAGTATGCGGGACACAGGGTTGAACCATGACAGAAATTGAAACTATCAATAGGTCGCTAGGGCGCTCAGATAGGATGGTTACAATCTTCTAACCTTTTCTCATCCAATCCTGTAGCCATAGGTCATAGATCAATGCCGAATGCCACAGGCCCGGCTTAATCCTGCTAAGTAATTTTAGTTTCGGGTAGTAACAGCAACGGAGGTGTGTAGCTGCTGCATCCGAGTACTTCATGAAAAGCCAATCCGCAGGCCTCGCCCTCGCCCTTGTGCTGTTGCTTGCTCCAGGCATCAGCCACGCACAGACTCCCACTTCCTGCACTATCAACGTTTTTCAGGCGCCGCCTAGCGGTGATCCGGGATCCACGTTTGTTAACGGCGTCAATCGCTGGGGCAACGCAGTTGGTTTCACGTTCATCACGGAACTGCCTTTTGTCCGGCATCCTGATGGCGGCTTTGAGGTCCTGCCCATCCACGTCTCCGGTTTTGTTGATGCCATACCCTCAAAGCGCAATGCCTTTGGCGTCACCGTAGGCGCCATTCAGGATTCTCAAGGTCACAACCATGGCTTCGTCAACTCGGGGACAGATACCGTGCTGGTTTCCATGCCCGGCGCTGTGGATACCTTCCTGACCGGCATCAACCGCTATGGAACCATTGTGGGCTACTTCAAGGCTGCAGACGGGACCTTGAAGAGCTTCAAGATCAAAAACGGCAAAACAACCATGTTGCAGTTCCGCACCAACACCCAGGCCACTTCCATCAGTGATACGGGAGTGATTGTGGGCAACACCATTGGCACTCTTCCCAGCCAGAATGAGCACGGATTTGTCCTGATGAACGGGCAATTTCACGACTTTGATTTTCCCGGAGCCAACTTCACCACCATTGCTGATATCAATGCAACCGGCACAATCGTCGGCCAGTTTCGGACTGCCACGGGGAAAGGAGGCAGCTTTATTTTCAAGAACGGCACGTTCTTCGTCCCCACGCTCCGGACGGCAGATGGAAAGGTGTTTTCCGGGAGCATAGATGGCATCAACGGCTTTGGCGCCATCGCCGGGACCGTGGGAATCATCTTTCCTAATGATCCCAGCGCGGGCAATGGCTTTTTAGGATTTATTGGCAAATGCGCACCCTGATTCGGGGGGCGCAGTAGCAAGGTGATCGCACGGGATGGGGAACAGCAAGCTAGCCGAAATTATTTTTTAAGCCAGTATGATCGGTGTTTACCCGTCCCGGCTTGCCGTGGATCAGCGGTAGCATTTTGCTGTTACTTCAATGCCGCTGCGGCGCCGGCGTTCGCGTCCTGGTGTTCCAAACCGGCGGCCACGCGCACGCCGCTCAGGCCGTTGATGTACTTGGCCACGCCCTTGTAGAGAGATTCGGCAATCTGCTGGCGGTAGAGATTGGTCTTGAGCTTCTTTTCGTCGCGCGGGTTGCTGACGAATGAAATCTCGGCCAGGATGGAAGGCATGTTGGCGCCAATCAGCACCACGAAGGGCGCCTTCTTCACGCCGCGATTGCGTTCGCCCGGGTTTTTGGCGTTCAGTCCCGTGTAGAGCGATTTCTGTACGTCGGCGGCGAACTCGCGCGACTCCTCAATCTTTTCCTTGAGCGCGATCTTCTTCACCAGGTCCTGCAGCTCATGAATGGATTGCTCTGAGACAGCGTTTTCACGCGCCGCCACTTCCAGCGCATCACGCGACGAGGTGAAGTTCAGGTAATAGGTCTCAACCCCGCGCGCCGTCTGGTCGCTGGAAGAATTCGCATGGATGGAGATAAACAGGTCTGCCTGCTCCTTATTGGCGATGGCCGTGCGCGTCTCCAGCGGAATGAACGTGTCATCGTCGCGCGTGTAAACCACCTCAGCTCCCAGCTTGTTCTCAAGCAGCTTGCCCAATTTGAGCGCCACATCCAGCACCAGGTCTTTTTCCTGCAGGCCATTGGGCCCTATGGTTCCGGTATCGTGCCCGCCGTGGCCTGCGTCAACCACAATTTTGCCGATCTTGAGACCAAGGGCGCGAATCAGCGAGCGATCGCCATTGGCGGTGGGCGAAGCCACATGCGTGGTGGTGGCCGCGTCTTTCTTGTCTTCTCTGCCTTTCCTGGCTGATTTTGCTGCGCTGCTCTTCTTGTTGCGGCTGGACTCCTCCGGCGCAATGGCCTGGTACGTGGGCCCGCTGGTGACCTTGGTTGTGGTGGCTTTGCTGGTCTCACCCGCATCAGCATCCAGACTCGGGTCATCCACAACAATTTTGGGCGGCTCAGCTTTGGCTACTTCGGCGGAAGCGCTGCCTGAGTCGCTCCGCCCCTTCATAGGACCTTTGCCGTCTCCAGCTTTGCGCAACGCGGCTGCGCTGTCGCCTGATGTCGCAGCGGGCTTGACGTTCTTAATGGTCACGTCATCGTTCTGGGCCTGAGCGTCCGTGTTTCCGGTTTTGTGTTGTCTGGTGTCCTGCCTGGTATCCTGAGCGCGAATCTTGTCGCGCTTTCCTTCCGGCGTGCCGTCATTGGCCGCCACATCGGACGCCGCGGGCGGATTGATCTCTGCCACCACATCCTGGTTGGAAGGTTTCTTTTCCTTGCCGGCCATTTGCGGCGGAGGCAATTTGCCGTGAATATCAATGATCAAGCGATAGGGATTCGGCAGAAGGAACGCCGAGTACTCGGCCACATCATCCACGTCAAGCACCACGCGCGCCATGCCGGCGCGGTACTGGGACACTCGGATGCGATGCAGGAATCCCGCTTCTACATCAAAAGTCTTTCCCACCAGGTCCGGCGCCAGCTTGACCCCGTAAAGATCGAAGAAGATGCGGTCAGGATGCGCCACTCTCCCGGCCTGGTATTTCACTTCCTGCTCCAGGTCAATGGCCACGCGCACATAATCAGGCGTGGACCAGTGGCGAATGCTGGTGAGGCGCGGTGTACGGTTTCCCGGCTGCGATTGCGTGTCCGGCTTAGGCGCGGGGGCGGAAACATCCTGCACTGGAGCCGATGCCTGCGAGGCATCAGCAGCGGACTCATCGGCGGCGGGCGTGTCTTCAGGAGCACGCTTGCTGTTTTTTCCCTCCGCCGCTTCCTTCTCTTCAGACCGGCTTTTTGCCTGTTCGTTGTTCTTTTCTTTTTCTGCTACCTGCTTTAGCGGCCGCACATCAGCCCACGCGGCCTTGGCTTCCCGCTCCGTTCCCTGATGGTGAGGAGCATGTTTGCGTCTGGCAGACTTGGGCCGGAACGGATCACTGGCGTCAGAATTTCCGAGTTCGACCATCGCTTGCCGGGCTTTGGGAGCGAGTGTGCTGTTGGGATAGTGTTTGAGGAAATCCTGAAATGTGGCGGCTGCCTGGTCCTGATCGTTCAAATCGTCGCGATAAATCTGCGCAATGGTGAACAGCGCCTCCACGCGATGGCGGCTGCCGGGATACTCGCGGCGCAGGAAAGCAAGCTGGCCAATGGCGTCTTTGTAACTTTTAGGATCGTTAAGGACGCGGCCCTGGTCGTCAAGAAGTTCCGCTACAGCAAGAACGGCTTCATCAGCTTTGGCCCATGAGGGCGCCGTGTAATACACCTTGCGATAGGCGTCCATCACCTTCTGGTAGTCGCGCCGCTCGCGCTGTGAGTCAGGCGTGCCCAGCAGGGAATCGCGCAGGCGCTCTGCCACTTCAAATTGCGTTTTAGCTGCCTGCTTTTTCTGTTTGACCGTTCGGGCCTGCGCAGACGACAACACCATGCACGCCAGCGCCGTGGCGAGCGCAATCCGCCCCAGGATCCCGGTTCTTGTTTTCATTTCAACTGCTTCAAAGCACCTTTAGCTTAAACCCGTTACGAGCCTACTGGTTGTTGGAAAATACACGGTGGCCCTCTTCATCCACGCTTTCACTGATGCGGGGCTTGTACGAACTTTTCCAGTACAAATCCGTGATCTTCTTCACGTACTCGCGCGTCTCCCGGTAGGGAGGTATGCCTTTGTTTCTGCTCACGGCGCCCTGGCCGGCGTTATACGCCGCCAGTGACAGCTCAACGTTTCCGTTGTAACTGTCGAGCAGGCTCTTCAAGTGCCGCACGCCGGCGTCCACGTTCTGGTTGGGATCAAACGCGTTCCCCACACTGAGCGATTTCGCCGTGGAAGGCATGAGCTGCATAAGGCCCATGGCCCCCTTGCTCGAAACGGCGTGCGGGTTGAAGTTTGATTCCACCTTTACCACGGCCCGGACCAGGTTCGGGTCCACGCCATGGCGCTCGGCTGCGGCCTCAATGGCCCTATCCACTGATTCGGGAGTCATGGTCTCAGTCGCCGGATTGGCGGGATCCACCGGCTGCGACGTGCTCAATGCGCGGCGGCTTCCCGGTTCGGCAACCAGATTGTTGACCTCCTGGGCGGCCTGACGAGCCGCTCTCATTGTGGATGAAGAAACAGATGGCACAGGTTTCCAGCGGTGTTCCTTATTACTCCAATAAACCAGACCGCTGTAACGCGATGAACTTTGTGGAGTGGAAGAAGCCGCTGCCTTTTCATGCGCTTGCTGCGGAACGTCGACATCACGGCTGTCAATAAAGACAGTGTGACCGTATGCGTCGCGGGTGGCGACCACGTTCTGCGCGCTGACTGGCTGGCTTGCTACCATCGCCGTGGCGCTCAGGATGGCAAACAGGTGCTTTTTCATCGCGTTACGCACAAAAATATCAATTCCTGCCGGCCTCGACTACCTGTCCAAAGGCCAGCCACCTTTTGCCTAACCCTGATTTGGGAACGGCCAGAGTAAGCGGGATTATAAGGCTGTTCCACACCCGGAGCAATCCAACAAATTCATAAGAATCTAGGGAGAAACCCCCAGAAAACAGGGATAAGTGCTGCCCTCAGGCGTTTGGGAATCGCCTTAGACCTGTAGATCAATGCCATTTTCAGCTTTCTAACCCCCCTGCCATGCGTCAAAGATGGTATTGGCGGGCGGGTCCTGCGGAAATTTGCCGAAAAACACGCAAGAGTTCATGTGTGGAACATTCTTCTGATATGCACATGGTGAAGAATTTACGCTTGTTGTTTTACAGCCTGGCCCTTCTGGAATTGGTGCTGCTCACCGCCTACCAGGCGTGGGGCAAAGCGCTTCTGCGTTAGAAAGGGCATTTCAACGGGCCTAAATCGTCCGGCCTCATCATAGGCGAACAGAAGCTGTGTCTATCCGCCACCACTTCGAGCCGTTTTGTCCGCGCCTTACCTTGCCGTTCCCCGGTTCTTGTTCACAATTGCCGCCAGTATCAAGAGGAAAGCAAACAGCCTCACAACATAAATCCACGGTGTTCCTTCGTTGGGCTGCACCAGCAATAGACTGGCGGTACGGTTTGCTGCCTCAATCAGGAAGGCCACTGCAAACGCCAGAAAGAGCGAATCGCGCGTCTCCCGCCAGTACCTCAGAAAAAACACACCGGCCGCGAGGGATGACATTGCGATTACGCCCAGCAGAAATGCGTTGATCATCGCTCACCCTCCCAGATCAGGCCGTACAAAAGCGCGAGCATGGAACCAGTGGCCGTCAAGAGTCTCCAGAGGTAAAGGTCCACCTGCGTGAACACCACCAGGTCAAGGAAGACAAGGAAGTTGGAAATTGCCAGCCCAAAGAAACAAACGCTGCTCCACAACAAGAGGCGTTTGCTCACGCGGGCATAGGCGCGGAACAGCAGCGCTCCGCAGGCGAATGTAACAACGACCCCGAGTAAATAAACGGCTGCTGCCATATCAGTCCTTTGTGAACTTGAATGCGCGCGCGAACTCGCGCACGGCCGGTGATGCTTTGGAATGAATCATTCTGGAAATACGCACTAGCTCCCGCCTGTACGTCCGGTCCAGTTCTTCCATGAGGCTGCCCTGCCTGAAATTTGGATCAAATGAATAGCGTTCTTCTTCCACGGTGACCATCCCGCGCTGTCTCAGGTCCTGCAGAATGGTATGGGTAGTTTCGACCGAAATGTACAGGCTGTGCGCCATCTCTTCCACTGACCAGCCGTGAGGCCTGCGCTTCCAGAACAGCAACAGCGCCTCCAGATGAGGCACACTATCAATCTCATCAAGAACGAATTGATCAACTTGTCGATTGGCCTGATTATCTTCCGGCATGAGGAAGGTTCAAAAACAGCAGTAGTATAGACAAGCCTTTAGGATTCCCTCTAACGCCTTGCCTCAGGTATCCCGGCACTTTTTACGATGGTCTTACTTGAGAGGTTTCCTGTCGGCGCCGATATATCGTAGCTAGATATTCTTTTGCGGACAAGCCTTAACGGCAACAACTAGAGCGAGAATTGGTCTTATTGCCTTAAGTTGTAAGCTGCGTTGGCCTTATATATATACGAAATAGGCATAAAGGTTTTTCATATTGCGAATGCATTGGCCAAAATGCGTTTTGAATGGAAAGCAGGCCAACCAGCAGCTCTGGTTACGCATCCAACTTGCTGCTTGTAAAGTCACCGCGCCAGATGAATGAAGCTTCCAGATCCCCCGACCCGGCGCAATATTTGGGACCCCATTCGCGGTACTACGAAGAAAGATTTTTTTTCGCTGTGAAATTAAATGTGTAAGCTTTTGAAGCAATAAAGGCTGCATCGAGAAATCCCATCATTAAAACTACCTGGTACCCATTTCATGTCTTCCAGTTGTCCAGGATTTTATTTTCAGAGTTGCTGCCGGAACCTTGCTCCGTGGGGCAAGGTTTCCATCCGCCCGGATGGAGTGAAAGTTGCGCGCATGCTTTTACCTGAAGTGTTTTCAGGAGACATATCCAAATGAAGAGAAATAGCTCGAGCACCGCCACTGCTCCGGCAAAGGCGCCCCAGACCGCCGAAGCCAGTAATGGCCACAAGACTGAAGTCGCGGAAGCGCCGTCGGCTGATCTGAGCGTCATCCTTGCCAGCCTGCAGCGGATGCAGGAAGGCGACTTCTCCGTCCGTCTGCCCGGCTCTTGGACCGGACTTCCCGGCAAAATTGCAGATACCTTTAACAACATTGTTGCCGCCAACGAACAGATGGCGCGCGAACTCAAGCGCGTGGGCCAGCGCGTGGGCAAGGAAGGAAAAACCCGCGAACGCATCCGCTTCCACCAGCTCAAAGGCTCATGGGGCGAGATGGAAGGTTACATCAATACTTTGGTGGAAGACCTTCTCCGTCCCACCACGGAAGTCACGCGCGCTATTGCCGCCGTGGCCCAGGGCAATTTGACGCAGACAGTGCGGCTGGATGTGGATGGCCGTCCGCTGGAAGGCGAATTCCTCCGTTCCGCCAACATCGTCAATACGATGATCCAGCAGTTGAGCATTTTCACTTCAGAAGTAACGCGCGTGGCGCGCGAAGTGGGTACGGATGGCAAGCTGGGCGGACAGGCGAAAGTCCCCGGAGTGGCTGGAACATGGAAAGATCTCACCGATTCCGTGAACTCTATGGCCAGCAACCTCACCGGCCAGGTCCGCAACATTGCCGAGGTTACGAACGCTGTCGCCAGCGGCGATCTTTCCCGCAAAATTACGGTGGACGTGCGCGGTGAAATTCTGCAGCTCAAAGAAGCCATCAACACCATGGTGGACCAGTTGCGCTCGTTCGCTTCCGAAGTTACACGCGTCGCGCGCGAGGTAGGAACGGACGGCAAACTGGGTGGCCAGGCAGTAGTGCCGGGCGTCGCCGGCACCTGGAAAGATTTGACCGATTCTGTCAACGCCATGGCCGGCAACCTGACGGCTCAGGTAAGAAATATCGCAGAGGTCACCACAGCGGTGGCCCGCGGTGATCTTTCTCGCAAAATCACCGTGGATGTGAAGGGAGAAATTCTCGAGCTGAAAGACACCATCAACACCATGGTGGACCAGCTCAATGCATTCGCGGGCGAAGTAACGCGCGTGGCTCGCGAGGTGGGTACGGAAGGAAAACTCGGCGGCCAGGCTCAAGTCCCCGGCGTCGCCGGAACGTGGAAAGACCTTACCGATAACGTCAACTTCATGGCATCAAACCTCACCGGCCAGGTGAGAAACATTGCTGAAGTCGCAACCGCCATCGCCAATGGCGATCTCTCCCGCAAGATTACCGTCGACGTGCGCGGTGAAATTCTCCAGCTCAAAGAAACCCTGAATACTATGGTTGACCAGCTCAACCGCTTCGCCGGCGAGGTTACCCGCGTGGCACGCGAGGTGGGAACGGAAGGGCGCCTGGGTGGTCAGGCCAACGTGCCCGGTGTGGCCGGAACCTGGAAAGACTTGACCGATTCTGTGAACTCCATGGCCGGCAACCTTACCGGCCAGGTCCGAAATATTGCCGAAGTTACAACAGCCGTGGCCCGCGGTGATTTGTCACGCAAGATCACCGTGGACGTGAAAGGCGAAATTCTGGAGCTGAAGAACACCATCAACACCATGGTGGACCAGCTCAACGCTTTCGCGGGCGAGGTTACACGTGTGGCTCGCGAAGTTGGTACGGACGGAAAGCTGGGCGGCCAGGCGCAGGTATCCGGCGTTGCCGGTACATGGAAAGATCTCACGGACAACGTCAACTTCATGGCCTCCAACCTTACCGGCCAGGTCAGAAATATTGCTGAAGTAGCAACGGCCGTCGCCCGCGGCGATCTCTCACGCAAGATCACGGTCGACGTGAAGGGAGAAATTCTCGAACTTAAAGACACCATTAACACCATGGTGGATCAGCTTCGTTCGTTTGCCTCGGAAGTTACGCGCGTGGCTCGCGAAGTAGGAACGGACGGCAAGCTGGGCGGACAGGCGGTTGTTCCTGGCGTCGGCGGAACGTGGAAAGATCTCACTGACTCGGTCAACTCCATGGCCTCCAACCTTACCGGACAGGTGCGTAACATTGCCGAAGTTGCGACCGCCATTGCCAGCGGCGATTTGTCCAAGAAGATCACAGTGAACGTCAGCGGTGAAATTTTGCTGCTGAAAGAAACCATCA
>DATFDA010000311.1:0-6002 GCA_035252525.1 Candidatus Angelobacter sp.
AAAAAAAGGCCGTCCAGTTGCCGGACGGCCTTTTGTCGTTTGTTGCTGTCGCTACGCTCCAAACCGCTTACGAATTTTCTCCAGTTTGAGATTGCGCAGGCGCTTGTAGCAGCGGGCTCGGCCCGCAAGTTCGGTCTCGCCCTTTTTGCAAGCCTAGTAGCAGTGGCTGCGCTTCAGACCATTTCTGCAGTCGCTCACGCAGTGCGTTTGGCTGCTGGTGCTCCGCGTCGGGCTTCCGCGTCCATGTCATAGGCTTTCTTGAGCCATCGTTTCACTTCATCATCGATGTCTTTTAGAGAACGGATCTCAATGCGGTGAGTAATCCGATCTTTTTTGGCGAAGCCGCCGGTATCAATCAGTCTCCTCGAAACTCTGGTGTCTTTGAGGGCAAGGCCAAGGTCAATGCGGTCACGGGTTGAAGGCTTGATTTGGGCGAAAACGTGATTGCGATAAAAAGGGACCATGGTTTGACACGGACACACCTTTACATCCGGACCAAGACTGCGGCCCAGCTTGAGCAGCTTGTCATAGATGGGACGCAATGCGGCTTTTGCGCCGGGAAACATTTCTTCCACGTAGCGATCTGCTGCCTGAAGGTAGGAATCAGGATTGCCGTCGTTGCCTTTGCCCAGTGATTGTTCTGCGATCCACGCGGCGTAGTTTGTGCCCAGGCCATGCTTTGTCTTCAGCCACTCGCGCCGCTGCTTTTCCTCTTGCGGCCCTTTTTGCCGGATTAGGAGAACCCATTCTTCCAGCGAGCGGCCGGTTTTCTGCTTCAGGCCGGCGAGCGTCTTTTGTGCCATCAGCACACTGGGATGAAGGTCATAACCAGCTTTGCTCCTGGATGAAGCTGAAGGCATAAATCACCTCGCGCGAATAGTTTACGCCGGATCCGCGCCGCCGGTTTTGGATTTGCATGAGAGCACTTTCAGACGAGAGTTGTGTCGCAAAACGAAATAAAAGTTGGGTTTCCTGAAACCAAAATCACTCTGGGCGCTCAATGTCAGGGAGAGCTATTCCGGGAGCTTTCAAAATTCCCCATGAAGCAAAGAGGGTAACTCCCGTGAAGCGATTCAGAATCCCCCTTTCCCTCGTAGTCGCTACTCTTATTGTTGTTGCCGTTTATTCTGAAAGAAACCATCTAACAGCCCCCGCCGACCGCGCCAATCAGGAAAACGCTGAACGGCTGGCCAACCAGGGCCGACAGATCTTCCGCTTTGATACTTTTGGCGACGAAGATTTCTGGGGCGGCACACTGGGGCTTCACAAGGCTATTGAAGGCGCCAAGTTTGGCGGCGTAGGTCCGGGCGTCTCACCTGCTACAGCATTGGCAGTGGGACTCAAAGTTGACCAGGATGCGCTGCCGGTTTCTCTGGTGCAGGCAATTCAGGCCGGCAAGGTTGACCTCAACGATCCTGCGACCACGCTGGCTCTGCTTAAACTCAACGCGGTCCTCGGCGTGACCGGATTTTTCAACACTGATGGCTCGCTCAAATCCATCGGCATTCAATGCGCGCTCTGCCATTCCACGGTAGACAACTCATTTGCTCCGGGCATCGGCCACCGGCTTGATGGCTGGGCCAATCGTGACCTGAACGTGGGCGCAATCGTGGGCCTCTCTCCGAACCTTCAGCCTGTTGCTGATCTGCTGGGCGTGGACGTGGCCACAGTACACACGGTGCTTAATAGCTGGGGACCGGGACGTTTCGACGCCGAACTGTTCCTGGACGGCCATGCATTCCGTCCGGATGGCAAAAGCGCATCTGTGCTGATTCCACCCGCGTTCGGCCTGGCCGGAGTGAACCTGCACACCTGGACCGGATGGGGTTCAGTGACTTACTGGAACGCCTTTGTGGCCAATCTGGAAATGCACGGCAAAGGCAATTTCTCTGATGCGCGCCTCGATGATCCCAAGTTCCCGGTTGCACAGCGCGCAGGGTCCGCGCATGTCCACAGTGACGTTGACCTGATCACCTCAAAACTGGGCCCGCTGCAAGTCTATCAATTGGACATCGCTGCACCGGCCCCGCCCAAGGGCAGCTTTGATCCTGCGGCGGCGAAGCGGGGAGAAGCGCTGTTCAACGGGAAGGCACAGTGCAGCACCTGCCACGTTCCTCCGCTCTACACCGAGCCTGGCTGGAACATGCACACGGCCGCGGAGGTTTGCGTGGATGATTTCCAGGCAAGCCGCTCTCCGGACGATCGCTATCGTACTTCGCCTCTGAACGGCCTCTGGACCCACACCAAAGGCGGTTTCTACCACGATGCGCGTTTTGCCACGCTGAACGACGTGGTGGACCACTACAACAGTTGCATGAACCTTGGCCTGAGCAGCCAGGAAGAGAGTGATATCTCGCAATTCCTTCTCTCCCTCCCTAACACCAACCACCGCGATGATCGCGACCACGATCACGATCACGACAGAGACTGATCTGAATCGCGTTAGTTAACTTACAGGGAGCGAACTTGATTGTCCGCTCCCTGCTTTTTTTGTGTCGCTCCGCTCCAAACCGCTCAGTGAGCCTTTGCTCCAGCAATGAGTTCTCAGGCTCCTGTTGCTCCCGCCTCGGCGCGCCAGTCGGCCTCGGCGGGAAACATGCCAATGAAGAACTGTCGTTCCGCTCCAAACCGCTTGCGAGGTTTATGGGTGGGCTCTGATGATGCGATCATCGCCGGGATGGTTTGGAACTGTTGTATGCAGGTTGCTGGTGCTGAAATAGAGGAAGCCGTCACGACCTTCAACCACGTCGCGAATCCTGCCAAAACGGTTCTGCCACAAAATCTGTTCTGATTCCACGGTTCTGCCGCCCGGACCATTCAGGAACAACTGATGGACATGATGGGCGAAGGTATTGTTCGCCAGGCCGAGCAACGCAATGAGCATGCTGCCATCCCAGCCTGAAATTGTGGCGCCGTGATAGAACGTTGCGCCGGAAGGAGCAGCGGTGACGGGATTGAACAAGCGAATGGGATCGACGAAGCTGGGGTTATTGCATATTCCCACGCAAGTGGGCCAGCCATAATTGCCGCCGGCGAGAATGATGTTCACTTCATCGTTGGACGTGGGACCGTGATCGGTTCCGTAAAGCTGGCCTGAGCTGTCAAAGGCCAATCCCTGCGGATCGCGGAATCCCATTGCGTACACAAACGGATTGCCCGGGAAAGGATTGCCGGCTGCAGGACTACCATCAAGGTTCATGCGGAGGACCTTCCCGTTCATTGAAGTAATGTCTTGTGATGATGCAGGGGTATCGTGGTCCCCGGTGCTGAGATAGAGCAGGTGGTCGGGGCCAACCTTCAACCGTCCACCGGTATGGTCTTGCGCCTGGGCTCTGTAGTCGAACAGCACCGGGCCGAGCACGCCGGTGTTTCCCGTCACCTGCACTCGGGCAATCCGGCAGTGCAATCCGTCCGCAAGACTGGTGCAGTAGTGGATGTAGATGATCCCGTTCGAGCTGAAAGCGGGGTCCAGGTCCATTCCGGTCAGTCCCGCTTCAAAGCCGGGAGTTTGGGAATGGATGTCGAGCACGGGCGCCGCTACGAGGCCTGTGCCGTCAATCACGCGAAGGCGGCCTGGAGGTTCGGTGAAGAAGAGGCGGCCATCGGGGGCAAAAGCCAGCGACCATGGATTATCGAGGCCAGTAGCAACATCTTCTGTATGCAGCGTTTTGTCATTGGCCACAGTGGGACTGGGCGATGGCGTGGGCGTAGGAGAGGCGCTTGGATTGGGAGACGGTGACGGGCTGGGAGATGGTGAGGGACTGGGAGTAGGTGAAGCACTGGGAGTAGGAGATGCGGAAGGGGTTGGGGAGGCGGTAGGCGAAGGCGTGGGCATGGACGACGAGCCGCTTACACTGCCGCAGCCGGTCAGGGTGAAGATCAGAGTGAAAAACGCCAACACATAAAAGGGCAATGTACCCGCAGAGAGCAGATTGGAGCGGCGCATGGAAAACTCCACGAGGTGGATTCCAGGGGAAGGCTACGGTGAATTCAGATGCCCTGAGCTGCTGCTGTTTTGTCCGTAGCTGCTGCTGAAATGTGAAATATTCATGTTTTTGGCGGCCGCCCTGACCTTAGTCCGATATTCTCAGAGGAATAATGACGGAGCGTTTCCATTTCGGCAGCCTGCGCGAGCTGTTGGCCAAGGCGAATGAAGAGAAATCCGGGGACCAGCTTGCCGGTATTGCGGCGGGCTCGGAACAGGAGCGCGTCGCGGCCAAGTACGCTCTGGCTGATACCACGCTGGAACATATCGCCAGCAATCCGGTCATTGATCCTGACCAGGACGACGTAAGCCGCCTGATTCTGGACACACACGATCAGAGCGCCTTCGCTCAGATCAAGAGCATGACAGTTGGTGGATTTCGTGAATTCATCCTGAGGGATGAAACCAGCGGCGAGGAACTAAGTAGGCTCCGCTGGGCAATCACTCCGGAGATTGCGGCGGCCACGGCCAAGCTGATGAGCAATAAGGACCTGGTGTTGGCAGCCGCGAAGATCCGGGTGGTGACGCGCTGCCGCAACACCATGGGCCAGCGCGGCGTTCTGGGCATCCGGCTGCAGCCCAACCATCCTGCCGACGACATCGCCGGCATCCTGCTATCGGCTTTTGACGGCCTGCTCTACGGCTGCGGGGATGCGGTGATTGGAGTGAATCCGGCCACGGATTCGGTGGAGACCGTCTCAGCGATCCTTCACGCGTTGCAGCGGCTGATTGATGCTTATGAGATTCCTACTCAGGCATGTTGCCTCGCCCATATATCTACTCAGCTCGCGGCGATGGAGCGAGGCGCGCCGGTGGATTTATTGTTCCAGTCGATTGCGGGAACGCAGAAGGCGAATGAGAGCTTTGGCGTGTCATTAAACCTTCTGCGGGAAGGACAGCAACGAGTTTTGGAACAGCATTGCGATCGGGAGATCGGGAGATCGGGTGTTCGGGTGTTCGAGCGAACGGAGCAAATCGACATCGCAAATAACCCCAATGTTGATCCCGACCAGAGTTTAGGAACAAGTACAAATTTCAGATCACCAGATCACCCGATCACCGGATCACCCGATACAAACGTCATGTACTTTGAAACCGGGCAGGGCAGCGCGCTTTCGGCGGAGGCGCATCACGGAGTGGACCAGCTCACGCTGGAGGCGCGGGCTCACGGAGCGGCGCGGGTGTTTGAGCCGTTTCTGGTGAACAGCGTAGTGGGATTTATTGGGCCGGAGTATCTCTTTGACGAGCGGCAGATCATCCGGGCCGGACTGGAAGACCATTTCATGGGCAAACTGCTGGGCCTGCCCATGGGTTGCGACGTGTGCTACACGAACCATGCCGCCGCCGACCAGAATTCCGCAGATAATCTGCTCATGCTGTTGGCCGCGGCCGGCTGCAATTACTTTATGGGAGTGCCTGCTGCGGATGACGTGATGCTGAATTACCAGTCCACCAGCTTTCATGATGCTCTGGCGGTTCGGCGATTGTTCAATTTGCGTCCGGCCCCGGAGTTTCTGGAGTGGTTGCAGAGGATGGAGATTTTTGCGGGGAACGAGCCGGCGCTGGGCGTTTCTTTCCGAAGAAAATTGACTGAGGGCTTCAGCAAAATTCTTACCGCTGATGAACACTGATTGGCCTGATTTCCACTGATCAACACAAGTTCAATCAGCGTTGATCAGCGGTATAGGTTTTATGAAAAAAGAGAACGTATTGAGTGGCGCAACTTGGCCGAGTCTCATCGAACGTATCCGGGCGCGAACGCCGGCCCGCGTGCTGGTGGACCGCGCAGGCGCCGGCTATCGCACAGCGACGCAGCTTGAATTGCGCGCGGCCCATGCGGCGGCACGAGACGCGGTGAGGACAGAGCTGGAACTGAATCGCGATCTGGGCGCGAAGTTTGTGCAGCAATGGAAGCTGTTTGAGGTGGCAACGCAGGCGCATTCGAAAGATGAATACCTGCTGCGTCCGGATCTGGGAAGAAAGTTTGCAGAGGACGCCGCAGAGAAGATACATGCGG
>DATFDA010000312.1:0-3755 GCA_035252525.1 Candidatus Angelobacter sp.
GATTACGCACGCTCTAGCATTCGTGTTTCTATTTTTGTCTTCCGGCCCCGCAGCCGGCGCGCATCCCAGCGCGAATGGCAATCTCACAGTCACTGCTGTGGTAGCCAGCTCCGTCTCTGTCAGCTTCTCGCCGGATGGAACTCCGGTCATTGTTGTAGCCAATGCTCCCGCAGATGCGGCGACGATTGTCCTGGCGTCAACCCAGTCTCACGGCGCGCAGCGGAATTCCGGAAAAGCGGAAAACCCAGCCATCAGAAAAAGCAAAGGAGAAAAACATGCCCGACCACGATGAATCTTCGGGTTTTTCAGCCCTGGTGCTTGCAAGTGTTCGCAGCGCAGAACTGGTCACCAATGTTCTTCGTTCGCACGGGTTCCACGTGGTTGCCGCGGAAAACGCTGCCACAGCATCCGAGCTCTGCCGGGGCAGGCGGTTTGATTTAGGCATCTATGATGGCGATGTTGCCGGCGCGTTAGCGCTTGCCGGGCCGGCCAAGGCAGTCGCACCGCCTCGGGTCGCCATAGGGTTGCTGCCGGAAGCACCTCACGACGGCGCAGGCACGCGTCTGCATTTCACCTTGCAGAAGCCCATCGACCCTGAACTCTTTGCCAAAACCGTCAAGGCCGCGTTCGCGCCCATCGCGTGCGAGCGGCGGCTGAGCTTCCGGCATGAGGCGCTCATTGACGTCATCTCCTGCTCCCTCTGGAGCCGGGGAAGGTCCTGGCAGTTGCGCTCAGCGCGAGTGCTGAATCTGAGCCTCACCGGGTTGTGCCTTCAGGCGCATGAAATGCTCCCGCAAGAGGCGCTGCTGGAGACTGTCTTCCGCCTGCCTTCCAGTCATTTAACCGTGCAACTTGCCGGAAGAGTGGTCTGGTCGCATGCCTCGGGCCGCTCCGGTGTCAAATTCGTGAACCTGGATTCTTCCAACCAGCACAAGCTTGAGGACTGGGCGGACAGCATGTCCTGGGCACACCAGAAAAGCTAAGGGAGAAGACCATCCTCCGTTCCCGGATCGTCGCCTGCTTCGCGAAATATTCAATTGTCAAAGAACCATCTCTGATCACTTTCGATCAGCGGCGAATTTCTCACCCTCTTCCAATCACTTGTTGTTCTTCCCTCCGCGACTGCGCGTCCCCACCTGAAGTTTCACTTGATCAGAAAAAATCAGTGTCATCTGTGTCATCAGTGGTAAGGTTTTTGTTTCCGGCTACTCTTCGCTGTCCGGCTCAAAATTCACTATGTCCCTTTGTGTCCTTCGTGGTTAACGGGTTTAACTCGTTCAATGCCTCGAAGACGCCAAAAGCATGATGGCCCTCAACTCCGCAAAAGGTTGAGGGCCAGATGTTGATGCCAGATCTGTAAGCCGAATTCTGTAACGGCGTTGCCGCCGTTGACGGTCATTCCTCTAGGCCGGCCATTACTGACAGGCTCAAGCGACCTACCCGGAAGTTTGGCGCGCCGAGCCGGCACGCATCGAGCGGCCAAAGCCGCCCAATTCCTTCCCTATTTGGTCTTGCTCCGCGTGGGGTTTGCCATGCCCCGGACATTACTGCCCGGTCGGTGCGCTCTTACCGCACCTTTTCACCCTTACCGCGGCCTTGCGGCCGAGGCGGTATATTCTCTGTGGCACTTTCCGTCCAACGCCCTTGAAGGCGCCGTCCCGGACGTTATCCGGCACGTTGCTCTGTGGAGTTCGGACTTTCCTCTCTCTTTCCGTGCAGCCCGGGTAAACCCGGCGTTCACGGAAGGACAGCGACCATCCGATCCGGCATCAGCTAACCTATATTATAGGATGGAACGGAGCGCGGAATGACGCAGAAATCCGCTCCGTTTTCGTCGTTCGAAAGCCATTATTTAACCTCTCTAATGAACATGTTCCGTCGTTGCCTGCCCATTCTTTCCCTGCTTCTGATTGCCTCCTGCCTCTACATCTGGGCTTTTGATTTCCGCCCTCCCACGTTGCAGGAACAGAAGGTTCTGGACAAATTCTCCAAGGTCGTTGATCAGCTCCTTGCTCAATTCAAGGATGCCGACTGGGAAGAGAATGTAGACCGGTCGCTGGCGGACGTTGAAGTCAACCCAACTTCTGACTACCCGCTCCAGCTCAATTCATTCGTGCAGCGTACTTATGATGTAAGGGGCAGTTCCGAACGCTACAGGGACCACATTCTGCCTCTGGTCAAGGAGATGGTTCAAAGTTCGGACTTCGAAGAAAAGAAAGGACTCAACCAGCAGATCCAGGCCCTGATGCACGTTCAGGTTCGGATACGGTTAAACCAACCCCACGTCGGAGTCATACCAAAGCCGGAGGAGAACCAGGATTTGCAGGTTCCGGGTACTGCTCTTGCCTACAAGGTGAGAAATGAAGACTACGGCAGCGGGACTGCCTATGTTCTCTTCTTTGGCGATCCTCATGCCCTCAAATGGAATCCTGAGCACAACTGGTTCGATTACACATTTGCGCATCCGGGGAACACTCCAGTGGCGGAGAATGTGGAGTTTCGGATCTATGGCGCCGATGATCGCATCCAGCAACTGCTCCAGAATGTTGATTGGAAGCAGGTCAACAACGCGCTGACGCCGGGAGAGACGAGCCCGGCGAACCCCGGTGGCAGCATGCCGCAGGACTAAGTTTGTCACCTGAGTTGTAGCGGCGCATCTAACTATTCTGTTTCCCCCAGCAGTAATTGAAGTCACGTTCTGCTCCAGCGAGTGCAGAGTAGAATGGAGATACACCTAAGATGCTGAAGTTTCTTCCAGGTTTAATCGCCGCTGCACTGTCATTGTGTGGGATGGGATTTTATGCGTTGTGCCTGTGGAGTGCTCGCTGGTTTCGCAAAGCCATTCGCAAGGCAACTCAGGAATTCACGCCGGCAGTTTCCATTCTCAAGCCGCTGCGTGGGGTTGATCCGCGGATGTATGAAAGTTTTCGCAGCCACTGCATTCAGGACTATCCCGAATACGAGATCATTTTTGGCGTAAGCGATCCTGAAGATCCGGCTGCGGAAGCCGTTCAGAAGCTGATCAACGAGTATCCCCAGGTCCGGATTCATCTGGTGGTCTGCCCGGAAGTTCTCGGCAACAATCGCAAGGTCAGCAACCTGGTCCAGATGGCCACGCATGCCGCTTATGACCATCTTCTAATCAATGACAGTGACATTTGCGTACCGCGGGATTACCTGCGGCATGTAATGGCGCCTTTTGCCCGGCCTGAAGTGGGAATGGTGACCTGCCCCTATCGCGGGATCCCGGCGAATACTCTCGGTTCCAAACTGGAGTCGCTGGGCATCAGCACTGATTTTATTCCCGGCGTGCTGGTGGCCCGCCAGATTGAAAACGGTATCCATTTCGCCCTTGGCTCCACTCTGGCCATGTCTCGCAAGGCGCTTGACTCCATTGGCGGATTGCGTCCTCTGGTGAACTATCTGGCAGACGATTTCGAACTGGGGTTCCGCATTTCCCGGGTTGGGTATGAGGTGGTGCTGGCTGACCTCGCCGTGGAAACTCATCTTCCCGCATACAGTTTTATCGAGTTCTTTCAGCACCAGATGCGCTGGGCGCGGAGTACGCGCGACTCGCGTCGCATGGGCTACGTTGGGCTTGTTCTCACCTTTGGGCTGCCGTGGGCCATTCTTGCTGTACTTTTTACCGCAGGAGCCTGGTGGTGCTGGCTTCTTCTGGCACTGGCGGCCATTTTGCGCTTCGCCGTTGCGTTTCAGGTGGGGCTTGGAATTGTCCACGACCGCTCAGTTCTTAA
>DATFDA010000313.1:0-14181 GCA_035252525.1 Candidatus Angelobacter sp.
TTCCTGGCATGTCCGAGTACAGCATTATGACCATGCGCGATGTCGTCAGCCTTTTCTCACCTGACCACATTCCCATGCTGAACAATTTCATCAATGCCGTGGTTGGAATCGCCATGGTGATCGGCTTCCTGGTAATTTTCCAGTCAATGTACACCGCCGTAATGGAGCGTACCCGCGAAATCGGCATCCTCAAATCGTTAGGGGCTTCCAAGGCTTACATTGTCCGGGTCATCTTGCGTGAAACTCTGGTCCTGGCAGTCGCTGGCATTGTAGTTGGCGTCATATTGAGCTTCATTGCTTCCGGCAGCATTCATCGCGTGATTCCCACCATGCCTGTCCAGTTCACCGGTGGCTGGATTCTGCGGGCGGCCATCATTGCCATTGTGGGAGCTATGATCGGCGCCGTCTATCCTGCTTTCAAAGCTGCGCAAAAAGACCCGATCGATGCCTTGGCCTACGAATAGCGCACGTACCTGGACTAAACTAACTCTGCATGGTTTTCGTTCTCGACAACTACGATTCCTTCACCTACAACCTGGTGCAGTATCTGGGAGAGATGGGTGAGGCGGTTGAGGTGCGCCGCAATGACCAGGTTGCCATCGGGGATATTGAAGCTCTCAATCCCAGCCACATCCTGGTTTCTCCCGGCCCATGTACGCCGCATGAAGCCGGCATCAGCATTGAACTAATTCGCCATTTTGCCGGCAAGAAGCCGGTTTTGGGAGTCTGCCTGGGACACCAGGCCATCGGCGCGGCCTTCGGGGGACAGGTTGTGCGCGCGCCGCAGGTGATGCATGGCAAGATCAGCAAAATCCAGCACGATGGCCGAACCCTCTTTTGTGGTGCGCCCCAGCCTTTGACGGCCACCCGCTACCACTCGCTCATCGTCGCCGAAAAGAGCCTGCCCGCGGATCTTGAAATCAGCGCCGAAACTCACGAAAACGATGGCACGCGCGTAATTATGGGGCTGCGACACCGCCGTTACCCCGTGGAAGGCGTCCAGTTTCATCCTGAAAGCGTGCTCACTGAATCCGGCCGCCTGCTGCTCAAGAATTTCCTCGCCCTCTAAACCGCACCCCTCCTGCGATGACGAAAACCTGCTCGAAATTTTGCGCTGTTGCGCTACAATTCTCCAACAGCCGCAATTTAAATGGCAGTTATGGAGGCCCCAGGTATGGCGCAGCCGCAACCGGAGAAGCGTTCCACCCGGCGTTTTATTCTTGAGTTGCCCATTACCATCACGTACGCGGGGGACGGCGCCGCAGAAATGGCCGCGCAGAGCCGCGACGTAAGCTCGCGCGGGGTGTTTATGTATGTGAACAACGAATTCGCTGAGGGCGCCGCGGTTGAGTTTGTCATGACCTTGCCTCACGAAGTCACGCTCGCTGAACCTATCCGTGTTCGCTGCACAGGCCGTGTCTTGAGGATTGAAAACAGAGAGCATCGCCAGGGTGTCGCCGTTTCCATTGACAATTACGATTTCATCAATTGAGGAGTAACCGGTCTGAAGCTTGTATCTCGGAAGGCGCACACAAGGGCTAAATTCGTTGCCATCATGGTATTCACGGTATCTTGCACTCTGGCAGCCCAGCAATCCAATACTCCCATCGGTGAGCTTTATGCGGGCGACGGCGAAGCCCGGCTGGTGCAGCCCGCGGGCGCCGGAATGAGCGTTGTGCCGGGCTCAGAACTTTCTGCCGGAATCGCTGCTGCACGACTCAAGCTGAATCGGGGAGGCCAGGTCCGCCTCTGCCCTCGCAGCTCCATGAGCGTCAACTCCGGGAAATTCGGACTCATGTTTGCCATGAATACGGGCGCGCTGGAATTCGATTACACGCTGTTTCAGCGGGGCGCGGATTTTCTCATCACTCCTGACTTCAACATCCGTCTTCAAGGCCCGGGCAAATATCACTTTGCGGTTGGCACAAACAAGGAGGGAGATACCTGCGTCAAAAGTCTTGCCGGAAACGCCGCTCCCATTGAACTTTCTGAGCTCATGAGTTCAGCCACGTACCGCGTTCGTCCGCAGGATTCCATGCTTTTCCACGCTGGAAAATTGAACGGCAACACTGTGCTGGCGGCCACGGAGTCCTGCGGATGTCCGGAAACAGCGCCCACCATGGAAGCCACGGCCGCACCCACACCGCAGCCGGTTGCACAGCCTCCGCAAGCCACGGCCACTCCTGTGCCGGTCACCCAGCCTGCTGCGGAAATCCCACCCGACCGGCCGGGACAGGTGCACGTGGAAGTGGATACGCCTTTTGTGTTTAGCGCAAAGAACGCGGCAGACGTGGAGCCTTATTCCACGGCCAGGATTTCGCTTTCCACGCTTCCTAACCTTTTTTTCGTGCAAGAAACTGTTGATCCGGTCGTTCTACCGGAAAAGCCGGCACAAGTGTCTGTACGTGAGGAGCCTCCGGCCCGGCCAGCCGCGAGTCCCCAGCCGGCGCCGCAAAAGAAAGAGAAGAAGGGATTTTTCGGCAGGCTGAAAGGAATGTTCACCGGAGTTTTTCACCGTTAGACATAGTTCGAAAGGCCATTGTCCGGAGTACCCTTACTGTAATGCTTTTCGTCACAAACTTCGGCAGCAAAGCCGTTTATACTGATTATCAACGGTAAATAACATGTCTCCGCTCGATACCAAACAGCCAATTCCTCCGGGTACGCCAACTCCGGCAGGTCCCCCCTTGCAACAGGAAGTGGTCAAGTTCACCAAGGAACAGGCCGTTGATAAATCCATGACGACTCTGTTCGGCGGCGGATATGGGCAATATCAGGTCCGTCCGGAAAATTTCCTGCTGTCGGTTGTCACGCACACGGTTCTGGTGGTGCTGGTGTTGTGGCTCTTTCATGTCACAATCCAACCCAGGATTCTTCCTCCTTCAACCAACAATGAAGCAGTTGACCTCACGCCCTATGTGCCGCTCAAAGTCGGTAAACATGGACTTAGCGGCGGCGGGGGTGGCGATGCCAGCAAGCTCAAGGCGTCCACCGGTACTCCTCCGCGTGCAGCCAGGGAGCAATTGGCTCCGCCCGTAGTGATCCAGACGCAGAAGAGCAAACTCATGGTGGAGCCCACCGTGGTTGCCGACCTCAAATACACTTCAACCGCCCAGATCGGCGATCCCCTTTCCAAACTGATGACGCCCTCGAACGGCACCGGCGTGGGCGGCGGGATTGGTACAGGAAACGGCGGCGGCGTTGGATCAGGCCATGGCGGACCGGGTGTTGGTCCTGGATTCTTTCACGTTGGCGATGGCGTGAGCGCTCCCAAGGCAATCTACACTCCTGAACCGGAATTTTCTGAAGAAGCCAGGAAGGCCAAATATCAGGGTGTTGTAGTGCTGAGCGGCATTATCGGCGTGGACGGCCGCGTACACAATCCGCGCATTGTGCGCTCACTGGGCATGGGCCTGGATGAGCAAGCTCTCAAAGTGGTAAAGCTGTGGAAGTTTGATCCCGGGAAAAAAGATGGTCGGGCGGTGGCTGTAGAAATGGGTCTGGAGATCAGCTTCAACCTCTACTGATTCGGATTTCGCAAAAAAGATTAAAGGGAGATTGCTGTTGCAATCTCCCTTTTTAAATTCCGGTTGCTGCTTCTACTCAACAGCCTCTTCCAGCAGCCCCTTTTCTTTCTTCTCCTGGCAGGCGATGCAGTAACGTGTCCAGGGTACCGCCTCCAGTCGCTTGGGATTGATCTCATTGCCGCAGCTCACGCATTCGCCAAACGAGCCCTCACGGATCCTTTGCAGCGCGGATTCCACCATGTTGAGCAGTTGCCGGTCGTTGTTGCTCACTGAAAATAGAAATTCTTTGGTATAGGAATTGGCGGCGCGGTCAGCAATATCCTGCGCCGAATCCTGGTCTGCAACCCGGCCGTCCTCTTCCGTCCGGCTCACCGTTTTGCGTAAGGCCTGCTGCCGCTCTTCCAACCGCTTCTTGAAACTATCCAGCTTCTTCTTTTCCATGTCTCTCGATAAATTCCCAATCTTATTCGTCATGATATAACCCGTCAAATTACGCGAACAGGTTTAGATGCGGCGCTAACAACTTCCGTCGCTATGGAAACGTGCTTGACCGGGACCGGCGGCCGCACCGGTGACAAAAGAAAAAAGCGGCTCTTTAGAGCCGCTCACAAAGAGGCAAGGGTGGGAGGGAAGATCTCAGGGAAGGCGATGCAAGATGAGTTCTGGGCTTGCGCCAAGACGCTCGTAGTGGAAAAGTCGAAAAACTTTGGATAGGGTTGAAGTCATCTAAAAACTTTTTACGGCCTCTTTTGTTTGCCTTGTCTTAAAGCAACTCACAAACCAAAGCCTTACCCCAACTTGTGGAAACTCTCATAATCAACTTAAGTTACTGCCCATATTGGACTTAACAGGGAAAAGCAGAAACAGCTCGGGGCAGAGTAGTTAAGGGAAACGGGCTAAAGTAGTGGTATTTTGATTCCACTACTTGGCTTCCAACTGCTTAGCCTGTCCCTTATTTTGCTCCTCCATTGCCTTCAGTTTGTTGAGGAGGGCCTTATAGCTGATCTTCAGGATTTTGGCAGCTTGGCGGCGGTTCCAGCGGGTTTGCGCCAGGACTCGTTCAATCGCTTCCCGTTCCGCCTGCATGGCAGCCCTGCGGCCGATCTCGAGTAATGACGGCATCTCCAGCTCATTCGCTGGAACTGCCGTGGGTAGCGCTGCCGTCGCCACGCCCCCCTGGGGCGAACCCGAAGGTGTGGTGCGGGAAGACATGGATGAAACAATGGGTTTATGCGTAGAGAGTTCGCGTATGATCTGGGCCTCGTTGCCCACGATCACATAGCGCTTCACCAGATTTTCCAGCTCGCGAATGTTCCCCGGCCAGGCATATTCCATCATCCGCGCTACCGCGTATTCACTGAACATTGATGGCTGCTTGCCATAATGCGCGCTGTACTTTTCCAGGAAATACTCAAGGAAAACCGGTATCTCCTCCCGCCGCTCCCGCAATGGAGGGATATGGATGCTGACCACGTTCAGGCGATAGAAAAGATCTTCGCGAAAAACGCCCTCCTCCACCCCCCGTTCCAGCGGCTTGTTGGTGGCGGAAAGCACGCGCACATCCACCTGGATATCGCGTTTGCCGCCCAGCCGCGAGAATTCATGGTCCTGCAGCACGTGCAGCAGTTTTGCCTGCAATGCCGGATGCATCTCACTGATTTCATCCAGAAAAATCGTGCCCCCGTTGGCCTGTTCAAATTTGCCCAGTTTCTGTCGCGTGGCTCCGGTGAAAGCGCCTGGCTCATAGCCGAACAACTCGCTTTCCAGCAGCTCGTGTGGAATGGCAGCGCAGTTGACTTTTACAAACGGCTTTTCCGCTCTGGTGGATTCGGCATAGATCATCCGCGCCACCACTTCTTTGCCGGTGCCGCTCTCACCCCTGATCAGCACGGTGGCCGTGGTGTCCGCCACCTGCTCAATGGTCATCTTCACCTCCATCATCTTGGGGCTGGTGCCAAAGAGCATGGTGAAATCGCTCTGCCGTCTCACCTGCTCACGAAGCTGCGTTACCTCGTGATAAAGCCGCTGGTTATCAAGTACCCGGGAAATCCGCACGTCCAATTCTTTCGGGTCCACCGGTTTGCTGATGTAGTCGTCAGCTCCCAGCTTGGAAGCTTTGAAGATCATCTCCGGGTCTTTATTGGCGGAAAGAACAATGACGGACAAGCTTGGTTTGATCTGCTTAAGCCGCTTCAAAATCTCGGTTCCTGCCTCGCCATTCATGGACGTATCCACCAGAACCAGGACCGGATCAAATCCGCGGAACACCCGCAGCGCCTCCTGATCACTGGAAGCAACGCTCACCTCGAAATTGCGGCGGGACAGATGCGATGACAGGTACTTGGCCATGACCAGGTCGTCATCCACGATCAGCACACGGCTTTTCTGGTTCATTCCATCTCTCGGCAAGGCTTAAGAGCTGCTTGGGGCAGCCGGATACATACGACAGTATTTCGATTCCATTTTCAGGTATTTAGATGCCCAAGACAAGCCGCTTAAAGGGAAAAAGGCTGAATTTTGACACAAAAGGGCACACAAATACCCTTTTCGCTACGCGCTTAACCTTTCTGATGAGGTTAGGAAGACCGCTTGCCCGAGATAAAGTGATAAGGTGGCCACGGGCCGCTCATCACTACTTCTACGCCGGGCAAATGCCGGGTCGCCATCTGGTAACGGTTCTGGTACTTCTGCACCTTTTTGTGGTCGATCAAGTGCGCGATGTCAATCAGCATGCCGCCGGAATTGACCTTGCGGCAGCAGACATCCTGGTCAAGAGGATCAAAAATTTTGTGGACCTGGACAGAAAGGGCGCGCGCCTTGGTCTGGCGCTCACGATGGCGTACCGCTTTTTCCCGCAGCTTGGTCAGGTACTCGCTCCCCACCGTGGCCGGCAGCTCAATCTCTTCGAGCGCTTGCCGCAGCGAGCCATCCTTCACCAGCAGCTTCAGGTGCATCTCCGCTTTACCCTTCAGCTTGAGCACGCTCTCGGTGAAGGCTTTGCGATTGAGACGGACTGCCCGGCGCAAAGCATCGTCAGTATCGAACACGGTCCCAAACCGGAACGGCAGCACCGTGGTGCGCTTGAAGCACTCGCTCACCACATGCGCATGCTGCAGCAGCGCCTTTTGTGCCAGATCTCCCGTAGGAATGTATTCGCTGACAATCACTGAAAATTCGCCGCTGGGGTAAGCAAAAGTCTGGGCGTCGGCGATTCCTCTTAAATTTTCTACGGGAACGGGGCGGCGGACTCGAATACCATTCTGGAAGGCTTCTTGCTCAACGATGCAGTACGCGTACCATGCCATGAGGGTTGCTTCTCCTGTCCGGAAAAACGTGGGCCGGTTTGTTTGTCTGTCTAGGTTCGGGCGAAAACTGCGAAGAGCTCATCTGATGAACAGCGGACTGCGTTGACTCGAGTTCATCTCAGCGCCGGCGGGTTTTCCGGGCGCCAGCACTATCCTATGATGATCAGTGTTGAAATGCAACAGAGACTGTGCACGAGATTCAAAAAATCCGCGATGTAACGCTTGGCAACAGATTTTATCTTGATGCGACTCTCTTATCTTCTTCTAACTCCTTGCTTGTGAGCATCTTGAGCTCTGCAGCAATGACTCAACCCAAGCTTGAAATCTCTTAATCAGAATAGAGATAGGGCAGTGTCCGCATGGACAATGTACCTTGCACGCCGCACCTGACTCTCTTCTTTTCGCGTGTTGTTGCGGACATCACCTTCAGTAAGTGTCCCTAAGGCGGGCTGGCAGCATCTCAAATGGCACGGTTCGCGTGCCCATATTTAGTGGCTTGCGGCCAGGACCAATCTTTCCATGGTATCGAACGAGTCCACACAGCCGGCGCCGTTTCCCCCGGAAAGGTTTGTTGCTGAGGTCTTCTCAGAGCTGGATGAGCAGACCATTCGCAATCGTTGGCAACATATGAACGTGGTCCTTCGCCTCAGCATGCTCAGCGGGCTCCAGATGCAGCTTGAGGCCACCCTGAACCTGCTCTGTGATATGGCCGGTGAGATCGCGGCTTTTGAACGCGCGCTAGTGTATTTCTGGGATGAAGGAGCGGAGCATATGGAGCTTCGCCTGGTGCGCGGCCTGGCCAAAACTTCCAGCGTTGTCGCTGAGATTTCCACCGGCAACATCGTTAATCTCTGGGCCGTGAAGTATGGCCGGCCTTTACTGATCACGCAAGGCCATCATGTGGAGGCAGATGCCCTGCTTGATAACATGAATGCGAGTTCAGCCCTGGCGGTTCCGCTCTTCGTCAGCAATCGCGTCATGGGTTCGGTGCAGCTATTCTCTCCCCACCACAACGCTTTTCAGCGTGAAGACGCCCAGCTTTTATGGATTCTCTCTCTGGTTTCAGAAAACCTGCTGACCCGCGAATACGCCAATGAAGGGTTGCTGCGCTTCGCGTTCACTGATTACCTCACTGGACTGAGGACGCGCGGCTATTTTGAGCAGCAGCTTGAACTTGAATTCAAACGCGCAGAGCGCCGCAAGCAGAAGTTCGCCATGCTCATGATTGATATTGATCATTTCAAGCGCCTGAATGACACCTTTGGGCACCACGTGGGCGACCAGATCCTCCGCGACGTGAGTTCCATCCTGATGAAAGACATGCGCGAAGTGGACACAGTGGCCCGCTATGGCGGAGAAGAATTCGTCATCATTCTTCCTGAAACCACCCAGGCCGGTGCGCTCTATGTGGCCCAGCGGCTTCGCCGGGCCGTGGAACAGGCAAAATTTTTTGCCGGTTCCCCTCATCAAATTCAGCATCTCACGATTAGCATCGGAGTTGCCGTCTATGACAGCGATGCTCAGTTCAAGCGCGACCTGATCGAGTTCGCTGACGCTGCCCTTTACGCCGCCAAGCACGCCGGCCGCAATCGCGTCATCGCTTACTCGGAACTGGCTGAGCAGACCAAAAGAGAAGTCTCCTGAGGCAAGAGCATGGCTTTCAGCGGTACACATTCTTCCCGTGAAGATGTCCGTCCCCGCCCTGTCCAGAATACTTTCAGTGAGAGTTTCCGGCCACGGGCCTGGCGCGTGATTCACGCCTGTGAATTTGCCCGTGATGTTCTGCCCGTGGTGGAAAGCCAGGTCACCTGCGGCATGAAACCATATATTGTCACACCTCAGGGGGAGGGCACTGCCGAGTTGTATCTTTCCGGCGGCCGTCAGGACCAGCCACGATCTCTTTCTCTCCTGCGCTCCTGGCAGGACGTGAGAAACTGGCGCAAATCCATTCTCGATTGTGACCCAGATAACTCGGCTGACGTTGTTCACACCCATTGTTTTGCTGCCGGGATGGCGGCTGTGCGCAATATTGGAGGCGTGGTTTATGATCTGCACGCCTGCATTGAAGAACTAGCCATCTCTGCCGGTCAATGCGAACACGGAAGCTGGATGGGGCGGTCTTTCCGCGTGGCAGAACAGTTTGTAATTGCTCGCGCTGCTGCGGTGATTGTTCACTCTTCGGGAATGAAGCAGGCGGTCCAGGACCGCGGCGCTCTTCCTGACAGCGTTTTCCTTATTCCTGGTCCGCTGCCACTTGGGGAGGAGGTTCCGTTCAGTACTGGACCAGGTGACGCGGATTTCCTTCAGCATCGCTTTGGCATCCCGTCCGCCACGGTCAGCTTCCTGGTCCCTCGGTTTGCCAGTGTCTCTGATACCGGGCTACGGGCCGAACAAAAAGTGATTCTGGAAAGCTTTGCTCTCGCCAAAACTGACAATCCACGTTGTTCTCTCCTGCTGGAAGGCGTTGACAACGTTGCGCTGCGCAACGCTATTGAAGAGTTTGCAGTGAGCCTGAAAATCCGCGAAGACGTATTCTTCATTGATCCGCCGGATTCTGCCAGTGCATGGGACAGTGCCGATGTCGTGGTCGCCACTGGTGATCTGCCGGCAGACGACGCAGTTGCGCGCAGCGAGAATGAAATCTGCCTGAATGCAATGTTGTATGGAAAAACCCTGCTGGCAGCCGATGTTGCGCGCAATCGTGACGTCAGTCCTGAGGGCCGGGGCTGCCTGTGGTTTGAAGATAAGAACCCTCGCGATCTTGCCTTCCGCATGTCGTTCCTCGCGCGCAATGCGTCCTTCTGCTCCGCGCTTGCGGCCGCTGGACGCTTCCATGTGTTGGAAACCCGCAGCGCCGCCGCCATCGGCCGGCGCTATCGTGAAGCCTATAGCTATGCCTTCGGGCGCAAACGCTTCACCGGTCCCAGCACCGGTGTGCCGTCACTCCAGCCCGTTGCCAATTGGGGATAGCCCAGGGCCGCCGCCCTAGCTGTCCGAGCACGCCATCTTTCCAGCGCACGTGCCTCGTTAGCTCGTAGGCTTGAATCCCACGGCGTATGCTGTTGTAAGATTCCATCCAGAGGTGGACATGGCAGAACCTACTTATGAGGAGATGAAAGCGCGCCTGGCTGAACTGGAGAAACAGGTTGCGACCAAGCGCACCGGATCACTGGAATTCCGTGTCAGCGAAAAAGGCGGCGTAAGCGTTTATGGCCTGGGCAGGTTTCCGGTCACGTTATATTTCGAGCAGTGGACCCGTCTGCTCGATCAGGCAGACCAGTTGCGCGCGTTCCTTGACGAGAATAAAACCAAGCTTAAGCTGAAGGAACCAAAGTAGCCCCAAGCGGAGTCTTCATCTGATCTGCCGGGCGCATGCAATCCGGCGCAAGCTGCCATTGCAGATACAACCATCAAATCAACAGGCCCTGCCCAGTGGACAAAGTCCGCGGACAGGGCTTTGTTGTGAGTGAACTGACTGGATTCGGCTGGAATCTGCCGCAACGTGTTCATCACTTTGACGCCGTGATCGTGCTAACCTTTTCCCAGCGCCAAACGTCCATGCTGAAGGAGTTCTGTTTGGATCGCCGGGCCAAAATAGGCCTTTCTGCCCTTACCATCTTCGCGGCGCTGGTTCTGCTGGCCGTGACCACACGCACTTATGCGCCTAAAACCGGCAGCATTGCATCCACCGGCGCGCCACGCGCTGCACGCTTTTCCCACACGGCTACGCTCCTGTCTGACGGGCGCGTTTTGATTGCCGGCGGCATGGAACGCAACGGCTATTGGCTGGACTCGGCTGAAATCTATAATCCTGAAACCGGACATTTCAGTCCTGCACGCAGCATGCTCTCCCGCCGCGCCGGAGCCATGGCTGTACGCCTCCCCAGCGGCAAGGTGTTAATAGCCGGAGGCACTGACGGTTCCGGGTCAAGCCTGCGCACCACTGAAATCTATGACCCTGCTGGAAACGTCTTCACGCCCGGACCTAATATGCTTTCTCCGCGCTCCCACGGTGTGGCAATTCTGCTGAAAGACGGCAGGGTGCTGATTGCCGGCGGCTGCGCTCAGGGCGACGATCAACGGCTGGCTTCCGCCGAGATTTATGATCCTGCCGCCCAAACGTTTTCCTGGACGGGAAGCATGCATGTCCCCCGAGGCGCCTTCAATGCGGTGGCGCTCGCCGATGGCAGAGTTCTGGTCGCCGGCGGCATGAGCAGTGGACAGCTCCCCGATCCCACCATAGAGGCCAGCGCCGAAACTTACGATCCCGCGACCGGAAGGTTTACTCTCACCTCGCCTATGAGTGTTCCGCGTTACAAGCATGGGATGGCGCTGCTCAAGGACGGAAGGGCGCTCATTATCGGGGGGCAGAACGGCGGCGCGTTTGGTCAACGGCTCTCCTCCACCGAGTTCTTTGATCCGGAAACTTCCAGCTTCAGCCGCGGCCCGGAAATGAAGTATCCGCGATTCAAACTGATCCAGGGTGTAGCGGTACTTGGCGATGGCCATGTTTTGGTTGCCGGAGGGGCCGACCAGCCGGAAATGTATGATCCCCATAACGAAACATTCGTGCCCGTTTCCGGCCCAAAGCTTGACGGATACCTTTTCTCTACCGCCACCGTTCTCGATGACGGCACAGTTCTTCTGGTGGACGGTTACGGCAAGCACCCCACAGCCGGAGCCGTACGCCAGGCATGGCTGTGGCAACCATAGCCGCGATCCCCGGAAAGCACGGTGGCATTCGAGACGTAAATATTACTTCGCAAGTTGAAACACGATTTTCAAAGGAGAAACATGCGCTTTCAGAGCTTGCTCTTCACTCTGCTCTTCATCACCGCCGCGGCCTTCGCTCAATCAGGCGCAAATCAGCCGGACGCAAGCGGCCAGCAACTCCCGAAACTCGAGCACGTAAACGCTGACCAGGTAAATCCTAAAGTTGATCCGTGTACTGATTTCTACGAGTACGCCTGCAGCAAATTTTTTGCCGCTAATCCCATTCCTGCGGACCGGCCCGTTTGGGGCGTGGTTGGCCCTCTCTCACTGTGGAATGAGGTCACGTTGCGCCAGGTGCTGGAAGCTGCGGCGGCAAAAAAAGAAGGCCGCACTCCGGTGGAACAAAAGATTGGTGACTACTGGACAGCATGCATGGATGAAAGCAAGATCGAATCGTCTTCGGCCAAAGAGTTGAAGCCTGAGCTGGACCGCATTGCGGCAATAAAAACCAAGTCGCAACTGGCAGGCGAACTGGCCCACCTGCATTCCACCGTCGGCGCTGCGTGGCAAGGCAGTGATGCGGCAACCTTCGCTCCGGTGTTTGGCTTCGGCTCCAGCCCTGATTTTGACGATGCCACTAAAGTGATTGCAGAGATTGACCAGGGCGGGTTCACGCTGCCCGGACGCGAGTTTTACACCAAAGATGACGCCAAATCCGTGGAGATCCGGAAGAAGTATGAGTCGCATATCGCCAACATGATGAAGCTGGCAGGCGAGAGTGAGGCTCAGGCCAAAGCAGATGCCGCGACCGTGCTCGCCATGGAAACGGAAATGGCAAAGTCGGCCATGGACATTGTCAAGCGGCGCGATCCAAAGAACATCAACAACAAGATGACGCTGGCCCAGATTCAAAAACTGGCTCCAGCTTTTAATTGGAAAGAGTACCTGAGCGCAGTACACGCTCCGGCCACGCAGCATTACATTGTGACCTCGCCGGAGTTCTTCCGCAGCCTGAACACCATGCTCCAGCAACACCCGCTGGAGCACTGGAAGACCTATTTGCGCTGGGAACTGCTGCACGATTCAGCGCCGTACCTGAACAAAGCCTTTGTTGACGAAAATTTTGATTTCTTCGGGCGCACATTAGCCGGGGTGCCGCAGCTTTCGCCGCGCTGGCGCCGCTGCGTACACGCTACGGATAATCAGTTGGGAGAAGCGCTGGGGCAAGCCTACGTTCAGCGCGCCTTCCCGCCGGAAAGCAAAGAACGCGTCCTGAAGATGGTGAACAATATCGAAAAGGCGCTCGATCAGGACGTTACTCAGATCAGTTGGATGACGCCTAAGACCAAAGCCCAGGCCAAAGCCAAACTGCAGAAGATCCTGGATAAGATTGGCTATCCTGACCACTGGCGTGATTACTCCGCGCTGGAGATCACGCCGGACAGCTATCTTGAGAATGTTCATCGCGGAACGCAATTCGAGTTCAACCGGCAGCTACAGAAAATTGGCAAGCCTCTGGACCGCCAGGAATGGCAGATGACGCCGCCCACGATTGACGCCTATTACGATCCGCAGACCAACACCATCAACTTCCCTGCGGGAATCCTTCAGCCGCCGTTCTTTGATCCTCAACAGGACGATGCCGTGAACTACGGCGCAGAAGGCGGCGTGATTGGCCACGAAATAACGCATGGATTTGACGATCAGGGCCGCAAGTTTGATGGCCAGGGCAACCTGCACGACTGGTGGAGTCCCTCCGACGCCAAAAATTACGAGCAACGGGGCAAGTGCATCTCTGATGAATACACGCAGGAAGTCCCGGAAGCCGGAATCAAACAGAACGGCCTGCTCACTCAGGGAGAAGATACTGCCGACAACGGCGGCCTCTACCTGGCGCTGATCGCCCTGGAAAATGAGTTGAAAAGTGAAGGCAAATCTATCGATGATAAAGGGCCTGACGGTCTGACCCATTTGCAGAAGTTTTTCCTGGCGCACGCGGTCAGTTGGTGTACTCAGTACCGTCCGGAAATCGTGCGGATCGCGCTCCTCAGCAACCCGCACTCCCTGCCGAAGTACCGCGTGAACAACGTAGTGGCCAATATGCCGGAATTTGCAAAAGCATTTGGATGCAAGCAAGGCGCTCCATTGGTCCATCAGAACGCCTGCCGCGTCTGGTAAGCAAGCCCGGATAAACACCTGAGCGGCCCGCGCGGGCCGCTCTTTTATTTTCAGGTTATTTCAGGCTTCCACTCTTAGAGGGAACGGTTGTAACTTTGAACAACTGGCAAAACAGCTTAAAGTATCAGTTACCCATGCCGAAGTTTCTGTTGGCTACATTTGTCTGCTTTGTTTGTTGTGTCTCTGCCGTGGCGCAGACGCCCGGAGACGGCCAGTTTGGCTGTCCTGACCGCACCCAGTTTTTTGAAAAGCCGTCGCTTCAATTCGTTCGCATTTCGCAACAGGCTATTGAGCAATGGCAATCAAGACCCTATTTAGCTTTCGCCGGCTTTGACGAAACCAGGTACGGCTTTCAGCAGGTTGTGATCTACGTATCGCGTGAAGAAGTCCAGCAGGGAGGAGAGTCTGATCCTGATCCTGTCTATCGTCTCGCCCTGGCCGTCCATCTTTCCGGAACG
>DATFDA010000314.1:0-5111 GCA_035252525.1 Candidatus Angelobacter sp.
AGCTGCGCTCCTCGCCCAGTGAGTATTCAAGTAGCAGCGTGTCCGGATCGAGCACCTGCTGCTGGATTTCCTTTAATGTCAGCGGCTGCGGTTGCGTTACAGCCGCATATTCCGGGCTGCTCTTGCGGATCTCGAGCTCAAGCTGCCGGTACTGGTCTTCCAGGTCGCTGATTTCTTTCTTCAGCGTCGCAGCTTTATCTTCCGTGCCTGCCCCGCGCAGCGTCAGCAACCGCTGGGCCTTGGAGTTCAACAGTCCGGAGAGCTCATGCTCTCTGGCGAGCAGCCTGGGATCGACGCCGCGCCGGAAATCCACCCGCGCCTCAGCCAGCATCTCCAGCAGGCTGCGCGCCCGCTGGCGCTCGGCGGCGTTGAACGCCTCCACGTCGTGACCGGCGCTTGGGTCCTGCCGGTGCATGCGCATGAGCAGATCAATGTAAAACTCTCCCATGCTCTGCTGCGTGGCAAAGTACGACGCGCGATCCTGCTCGGCACCGGCATGAGAGCGGACCTGCTCGACCAGCGCGAGCGCTTCTTCAGCGTGCTTGCGGGCTGCGGAGAGCTGGTTCTGGTCGCGTTCGACGCGGGCGAGCCCGAGCAATGCCTGGGCTTCGTGATTGCTATCGCCTACTTGCTCGAGAAGCTTGAGGGCCTGATTGTATGAATCAGCGGCTTTGTCGGGCTGAGGGATGGAAGCATAAACATCACCGATCATGTTCAGAGCCAGGCCTTGTCCGCGATGATCGTTGACACCTTCCGACAACTTGAGCGATTGCTGCAGGGCATCGAGAGCTTTTACGCGGTCTCCGCGCAAAAAGTACGAGTATCCCAGACCACTGAGCGTCTTGCCTTCACGCCAGTGATCGCCGACGCTCTGGGTGATTTTTAGCGCGTCTTCGTAGGCCTGTGTGGCTTCGGCCATTTGCCCAAGCTTTTGAAAGGCGTTGCCCATCTGTGCGAGGGTGTCAGCTTCGCCTCGCTTGTTGCCGGCCTTACGATTCAGAGAGAGAGCCTGCTGAAATTCACTGAGAGCTTTATCAGTGTCTCCAAGTAGGTAGTCAATCGCAGCAACGTTTGCCTGAGTAATCGCCTCGCGATCCAGAAAACCAACCTGATGGAGCTTTGGCAGAGCAAGGCGGTACTGCTCAAGGGCAGCCTGCGAATCCGCCATATCGGCATAAATCTTGCCGATGTTGTTCAGAGCGACGGCCTCATTCACACGCTCTCCCCTGGCGCGCAACAGAGGCAGTGCTTCCTGATAGGCCTGGAGCGCTGCTGGACCGTCTCCGAGCACGTCATGTGCTCCGCCAAGGTTGATCAGTGTGCTGCCCTGCATATTGGTGTCATGCATGGACCGAAAAATCTGGAGACATTTGTCGTCGTATCGCACTGCCGCATGAAAATCTCCGGATTGAGCGCTCACCAGCCCCAGTGTAAAAACAGTGATCCCTTCAGCATATTGCTGGCCTGCGGATTTGTAGAACTGTAGTGCCGCTCGTAACTGTTCTGTCGCGGCTTTCAGTGAGTCAGCCGTGGGTTGTGCAAGGGAATCCGTCGCCTTCTCGAATGCTCGATTGGCGGTAACGTTGTTTCTATCCTGAGACGTAGCCTGGCGTATAGTTACAACGCGAAGAATGTACTTGCCAGGCGCAGACTGAGGATTGCCAGACGACACACGCAATCGATAGTCTCCTGCCACCTCGCTGACTGCGACCATTGGTTCCGGGCCCCATTCGCTGTTAGGGCTGTCAATATGACCGATGTTTTTGCCGTCCGGACCTGTGAACAAGACCTCGACATCGATGCCGTGCTGCTCCACGACCGCGTGGAAGAACTGGCCGGATTCGAGGTGGACTTTATAGTCGTGGGCCTGACCTCCGGAGAGCGAACGCTCCACAGTTGCGCCCTGCTTGAGCTCCATCACATCTTGAGCCAGAGCAGTGCCCGCTGAGAAGAGCAGGCACATGCCAAGGCAACATGCAGTTCTCAGCAGTAGTCTCGGGTTATTCTTGTGCGTTTTCAATTTCAATATAAGCAAGTCAGGGCAGAGAAGCCTCTGCCCTGTTGAGATTCATAACAGCATGCTTCCCAGGTACTACGGGTTCGTCTGTGTGGCCGTCCAGGTGCCGTTCGTGTCAGCAATCACGCCAATAACAATCATCAGCAGATCAATCACTGGTCTTTCTCTTTCGTAGCTCAAATCGAGCTTGAACCACGTCGGAAGTATAGACAGCCTCTAATCTGACCGACAACCTCCAAGAGCACTAAACTGCTTTCTTGTGCGTCTGGTATGGCTGATCCTCCACCAGCTTGGGCATAGGGTTCGTTTGCTGCGCCTGCCATGTTCCGGGCGTCCGTTTTCTCGTGGTGTACGTTCCCGAAAAGGTGGCCGAAGTGCTGCTGGCCCCCGGCTGCAGAGTGCCCGTGTAGACATGGCCCTCTTCGGTGGTCCAGCTCAAAGTGAGCTGGCCGTTCACAGGCGCCCAGCTTACCGGCAAGATTTCAGTCTTGTTGTTCTTGGTGTAAGTCACATGGTCCTGCAGGGGCTGGGGCGTGGAACCCAACGGTTGCCATGCGAAAGTTTCCAGATTGATGGTTGCGTGCACCTGCCCGCTCCCATCGATCTTGACCGGATAACCACCAACAGGCAGGACAACTCCGCTGATAGTCCCATCGCTGGTCCACGTGGCGTTGAAAGCTTTCCACTGCAAGGTGCAGTTCTTGCCATCATCGCTGACAAAAGTGGCTGGGCTGGCTGCCTGGCTGCACTGGAAGCTATAGGGCGTGGTCCCAATGGTGAAAGTGAGCACGCCCGTGGTGCTGTTGTAGCTGACGGTTACGTTGACGGGCTGACCGCTCGCCACCCACCATGCCGTGCTCGTTTCAAGGTCACCTCCATCCTGCATAAGCCGGAGACCGCCGACAAAGGTCCCGTTTGAGGTGAGATCGAAGATGCCGCTGTCCAAATCCGTTCCCTGGTACGTCCAACTTGCCATTGTGTTCCTCCGTGCCATCAAAGTTGAAGAAGAAAGGACCCTCATGCATTGCAATTTCAGACTGCTTTTTTGTGCACTTCGTATAGCTTATCCTCCGCCGGCCTGGGCAACGGGTTCGTCTGCTGCGCCTGCCAGGTGCCGGGGGTTGCTCTAGGGTTAGGGTGGCCATCATTATTCACGTTGCCGTGGTACTTTGCCGGATTTGGCCCTTGCGCCCCCGTGTAAGCTCCGCTGAAGTTGTAGGTCCCATTATTGGGCACCGTTACGGAAAAACTGATGTCCTGGCCAGGATTCGGAGGGTTCTGCGTGCAGGGAATCCAGGTGTTGGAGCCGGTGGGCTGAAAAGAGAAAATGTAATCAGGACCAACCATTCCAATGCTGAGTGTTCCGTTCGGGTTATTCGTAAACCCGCTTACCGATACGCTGAATGTTCCAGTGTGAATTGACATGTGCTTCCTCTCCTTATACTGCTGAATTACTTCTGCTGAGTTGGGGCCGCTTGCAATGAGTTTTGGACAAAATGCTTCTGTTGGACAATAACGGTCAAATGTGCCGATCCGCCATTGCCTGACCGGACCAAGACCAGTTACATGAAGCCGGATTGTGAACCTGGGCAAAAATGGTGACCTCCGTCAGGCCACTCGACTGAAACGAAAACGCGATTGTCCGGCATCCTAGTCCTAGCGTCGGGTCACGTCAACGACTTCGCAACCTTAGGTCCCTGAAATCTTCGTTCGTGCTGCTAGAAACACTGCAACTGCCTAGCCAATCCGGTGGGGCAATCAAAGGCAAGAAAAGCCCTTTATTTTCATCGGAAGTACGGAGGCTTCCGCTGTCTAAAAGACCCACCACAGGCGAGGTGATTAGACGATTGTCTATGGCGCGGACGGTTATCTACTGAGGATTTGTGATTTCTGAGTTGTGATTGGCGATTGTCATTACTCACCGAACAAGTGAATCGCAATTCACAAATCACAAATCCCAATTACAAATTACTAATCACAAATCACCTATGCTCCAATTCCAACCCGCTCGCCAGCAACTCGCCCCGTCCGCTCACCGTCGTTAGCTTGCTATCCTGATCCACGCTGACCTGGACCGGTGCGGACTTGTTCAGATCGTCGCGGATGGCCGCGTCCAGCTTCCCATCCCCAATGACCGAGTCCTTTGTCTTGGCCACCTGGGTAACTGCCTGTTCCAGTTCCGCAACAGGTTTGTCCGCCCAAACGATCCAGAACTTTTCTTTCCCGGGACTGTCATTGAACACGAGCCAGCCGCTCTGCAGGTGCTGGTAGGCCATCACCTGCGCCGAACCGTTGTTGACCGATGGCGTTGGGAAAACCAGCGCAAGCGCTGGGGTGCCGTTTGCGGCAGGACCATCATTCAACAGGTAAAGCGATCCCGGCTGCGGTAATGAAAAGTCAAACTTCACCTTCCAGCCGTTCTCGAAGATCTCGCGCCCGCTGGCGCGGAAAGGCTCCTGATAAGGCTTACCGTCACGCATCTTTTGCACCAGCAAGGAATAGGCAAGCCGGCGCTCGGGAGCAACTGCCGCTTTGGGTTGCCGTTTGATGGCCCAGATCAGCAGCACGACCGCAACAGCGGCTGCGACTGCCAGCAACGAAAAAATCAGCGGCGCGGCATTTCCCCTGCGAGACGGACCGGAACTTTGCTGCACAGCGGCAGGCCCAGAATGGATGGTTCTGCTGCGCACGGCTGCCGGATCGCTGTCCAGAGACTTCCGGAGCTGCTTCAGGTCCAGAGCCATGTCCTGAATGGATTGATACCGGTCTTCGCGTTCCTTGGCCAGCGATTTGGCCAGAATATGATCGAGCTCAGTGGGGACGTCGTTGCGAATCTCAGTAATCGGCTCCGGTTCGCGGTTCAGAATCGCCGCCAGCGTATCGGTGAGCGTTTTGGCGGCGAACGGACACTTGCCCGCGACCATTTCATAGAGCACCGTGCCCAGACTCCATACATCTGTGCGCCCATCCAGTTCCTGGCCCCGCGCCTGTTCCGGCGACATGTAAAGCCAGGTACCCAGAACGCGTCCGGGCTCCGTCATGGCCGCAACCACAGTGGCGGTAGGCGCATTAGGATCGCTTACCTGCGCGCCGA
>DATFDA010000315.1:0-5269 GCA_035252525.1 Candidatus Angelobacter sp.
ATACGTCTGCGAGCTCAAGCTGGACGGTATGTCACTGGCGTTGACCTATGGCGCAGGCAAGTTGCAGAGAGGCGTCACGCGTGGCGATGGTTCGGTCGGCGAAGACGTGACTTCCAATGTCCGTACGCTCCGATCGGTTCCCCTGTCGATTGATTTGGCCAAGCTGAAGAAGGCGGGCGTTCCCGCGGATTTCGAAGTCCGCGGCGAGGTCATCATGCCCATTGCGTCCTTTGAGCGCATGAATGAAGACCGCGAGCGCCAGAACCTGAGCAAGTTCGCCAACCCGCGCAACGCCGCTGCCGGGACCATACGGGTGCTGGAACCAAATATCGTGGCCCAGCGCCGGCTGGATTTTTATGCCTATTTCCTGCTGGTGAACGGACAGTATTTTCCTGACCATCACGCCAGCGCGCTGGACGCGCTGCACGATATCGGGTTCAAGGTGAATCCGAACCACACTGTAGCCACGAACATCGACCAGGTGCTTGCCTTCATCAATAAAGCCGAGCAGATGCGGGACACGCTCGGGTACGAAATCGATGGCGTTGTGATCAAAGTTAATTCGCGGCGCACACAGGAGCGGCTGGGCTTCACCGGAAAAGCGCCGCGCTGGGCCATTGCTTACAAGTACGCCGCGCGCAACGGTACTACACAGGTGGAGGACATCAAGCCGCAGGTGGGACGCACGGGAAAGCTCACACCGGTCGCCTGGCTCAAGCCTGTCCCGATTGGCGGAACTACAGTAAGCCGCGCCACGCTGCACAACATGGATGAGATCGAGCGGCTCGGAGTGAAGATCGGCGACTGGGTCATGGTAGAGCGCGGCGGCGACGTGATACCCAAGGTCGTGAAAGTCGTTGAAGACAAGGACCACCCTCGCGGGCACAAGGAATTTCAAATGCCGGAACGCTGCCCGGTTTGCGGCGGCCACGTGGTCCGCGTGGAGGGCGAGGCCGATCACCGCTGCGTCAATACCGCTTGCCCGGCCAAGCTGCGCGAGAGCATCCTGCACTTTGCCGCGCGCTCCGTGATGAACATTGAAGGCATGGGCGAATCACTGGTCAATCAGCTTTGCGATCGTGGACTGGTCAAAGACTTTGCCGACATCTACGAATTGACCAAAGAAAAGCTGCTTAAGCTGGAGCGCATCGGCGATAAGTCTGCACACAATGTGCTGGATGAGATTGAGGCCTCGCGCAAGCTGCCCCTGGAGCGTGTGATCTTCGGCCTGGGTATTCGCTTTGTGGGCGAGCGAACGGCTGAGTTCCTGGCTGAATACTTTGGCTCAATGGACGCCCTGATGAATGCGTCCCTTGAAGAGCTGCAGGAAGTAAATGAAGTCGGCCCTCGGATCGCGAAGAGTATCCGCGAATTCTTTGATGAGCCGCGTAATCGCAAGTTGGTGGAACGCCTGAGCAAATTCTTAAACTTCAAGGGCACAAAGAAGGTACGAGGCACTGCTCTTGCCGGTAAGACTTTTGTCATCACCGGAACATTAGCCAACTACTCTCGCGACGCGGCCAAGAAGCTGATTGAAGATGCGGGCGGAAAGGTCTCCGGCTCGGTGAGCAAAAAGACTGATTACGTAGTCGCAGGAGATGATCCCGGCTCCAAGCTGGATAAAGCAAGAGAGTTGGGCGTGAAAGTGATTGATGAAAAAGAGATGGAATATTTGGCCGGCTCGAAATAACCATCTCGATTCGCCGTCACGAATGCTTCGCAAGAGAAAAAGTTGAGCCCCGCTTTTTGCGCCAGGGCTCTCTTTTTTTGTCCTTAATGACGCTGGTTAAAACAGGTTCCACAGGAACTGGTTGTAGACCTCGTGGTGGTACTGCACCTCAGGCGCTTTCACAAACGTGCCCAGCAGGCGAGAGCAGCGGTCAGCGGATGCCTGTTTCAGATCGGCATAGCGCGCCTTCACGTCCTCACCCAGAATTTTGGTGGTCCACTCGGCATTGCGGAAATTTTCCATTGCGGTGTAAATGTTGTCCGGCAAATAGCGTTCCGCCTGGCGCAGGTTTTTGACGCGTGAAATTGTTCCATCAATTCCCGTCTTGAAGATTGCGTAGAGCACCATGTAAGGATTGGCGTCCGGCGCCACTGAGCGCACCTCCACGCGCATGCTGCGCTCGTTGCCGATTGGGATTCGCACCATGGAGCCACGGTCAACCGGAGAAGCCTTAAGCTGATTCGGAGCTTCAAAGTGCGGGTCCAGCCGGCGATACGCGTTCACACTTGAATTCAGCAGCAGGCAGATATCATTGCCGTGTGTGAGAATGCGATCCACAAACTGCCAACCCGTTTCGCTCAGCTTCTCTTCGCCTTTGGGGTCCCAGAACAGGTTCTTGCCGTCTTTGCTGACGGAAACGTTGGTGTGCATTCCGTTTCCGTTGACTCCCACCACCGGCTTGGGCAGGAAGCACGCGGTCAAGCCCATCTTGGTTGCTACCTGGCGGCAAATCAACTTGTAGAGCTGAATCTGGTCGGCAGCGGCCACCACTTCCCCGTAACCGTAGTTGATCTCAAACTGCGAAGGCGCCACCTCCGGATGGTCTTTTTCATTCTGGAAGCCCATGGAGCGCTGCACTTCGGCTGTGGTATCAATGAATGTGCGCAGCGGGTCGCCCGGCAAGGAGTGATAGTAGCCACCGGTGTTCACGTAGTCGAATTTTGCGGTTTCATGGTAGCGGCGCTCGGCGTCCACCCCCTGGAAAAGAAATCCCTCAATCTCATTGGCTGCATTGAGTGTGTATCCATGTTTTTCATGCAGTTTGTTGGCATAAAGCTTCAGAATGCCGCGAATATCGGCGGCATAGGGTGTGCCGTTCTTGTCAATGACGTCGCCAAACACCAGAACCTTGCCGGGGCCGAAGATGTCGGCCGGACCCCAGTAAAATGACGCCCAATCGATGCCCAGGCGCAGGTCGCTCTCGCGCTGTGCGGTAAAGCCGCGGATGGAAGAGCCGTCAAAGGTGAGATTGTCCCAGCTCTTGAGCAGGAACTTCTTGTCGTAATCCAGCATGTGCAGGCGGCCTTCAAGGTCGCTGAACAGGACTGTCACCGCCTTGATGCGCTTTTCGTCACTCAGATACTTCAGGCGCTCTTCGCGAACTTTGTGCGCTGGAACCCGGTTCTTCCGCTGCTCTTTGGCGACAAGGTTCAATTCTTCCAGTTCGTCGTACGAGATGGTCAGAAAATTACGCAGTTCGTTTGACATGGTTCTCCGCAGAATGAGATTTGGGTTCACATGAGATGTAACGGGGGCTTAACGGACTAGGTTAACGCGGAGTGGGATGAAGCGGCCAATTAAATAAGCTTATGAGGCTGATTTATTCAATTTATCGGGACGATACAGCACTGATTTCCACAGAACCGTGCACAAACGATGCAGCAATGGTCCGGCGCTGGACCTGCTTTATGCCGCGCGCGACTCCTCCTGCTGCTCCGTTTGTTCCGCGGATGCCGTTTGCACCTTTTGCTCCACGTGTTTAATCTCAACCCGCTCCTTGTGAATGTCCAGGCGCAAGTGAGCGTAAAGGCTCATGTATTGATTGGCCACCCACACCAGGGCGAGGCCGCCAATCAGGTATCCCCTCCAGTCGTCAAATAGGAGTTTGTAGCGGGTGATGATGAGAGCGACAATCACCACATAGTGGCTGAAGCAGTACTCGCAGGTGAAGACAAAGAAGCACTTGCGCAGGATAAAGTGAGGATTGTTCTCACTCTGCGTGATGCAGTATTCGCGCGGCTCGCGGAATATTTCCTCGTGGGTGATCGTCCACGCCACGCAGGCAACCGGGATTGCCAGCAGAAAAAGCCAGATGACCTGCAGGTAAAGAGGCATTCTTAAAAGATGCTGTTGAGCAGCGCAGGATGCCTTTGAACCGTCCGCGCAGCGCAGGTTATAGTCAAAGCAGTTCAGCAACCCAAATTGTGAGATGTGCAACCCCATCCAGTCCGCTGTACCGCATTCCAGGCGACCTCTGCTGCTTTACTACATCACGGACCGTTCTCAATTCCCGGGCACGCCGGCACAGCAGCGGGAGCGCCTGCTGGAAAAAGTCAGCGAGTGCGCTGCTGCCGGAGTGGATTACATTCAACTGCGGGAAAAAGACCTGACCACGCGCGAGCTGGAGCGATTGGCTGCAAAAGCAATGGCGGCCATACCTGGAAATTCGCGAACGAAGTTGCTGATCAGCTCCCGCCTTGATGTGGCCCTTGCCTCCGGCGCTCACGGCGTACACCTGCCCTCGAACTGGCTGCCCGCGAGCGAAGCGCGAGCCATTCTGATGCGTGCCGGGCAGAGCCGGCCCGTCATTGGAGCCTCAACCCATTCGGCGGCAGAAGTGGATGCGGCAGAAGCGCACGGCGCAGGCTTTGTTGTTTTTGGTCCTGTCTTTGAAAAAAACGGAGTGGCCAGTCGGAGCGGTTTGGAGCAATTAGCAGCCGTGAGCCGCCGCTCCATGCCGGTGTTGGCACTCGGAGGCATAAATCACCAAAACGCCGAGCAATGCCTGGCCGCGGGCGCATCAGGGATTGCCGCTATTCGCATGTTTCAGCAAGAGAATGTAGCTGCTGTGGTCAACGCCCTTCGGCGACTTCAAAGTGCGCAAACCAGTGCTGCCGGTTAGTGTTCTCTGCGCTTATCGCCCACAATCCAGTGCAGAATCGCCGATACCAGGCTGAGCAGGATGGCTCCAATGATCGCCGCCCACCAGGTGCGAACTTCAAAAAGTGATCCTAAAAAGAAGGCAGCCACTTTGAGCATGGCCGCGTTGATGACGATTAGAAAAAGCCCGAGCGTCAAGATCCACACGGGAAAAGTAACAATGCGCAGGAATGTGCCCAGCGTGGCATTCACAAAGCCAATTACCGCCGCAGCAATCAGCGCGCCCGTAAAGCCATGAACATAGATGTCCTGGACAAAGTGGGCGACAATCAGCAGTGATATGGCGCTGATCAACCAGCGGATCAACAATCTCATGGCCACTCCTTTTCTATGTCCCGATCCAGCCCGCTCGACAAATATGGTCAGTGCGAAGCCCCGCTCTGCTGCACAAAGATGGTTTTCGGCAGCATCACATGAACTCCCTTATTGCCGTCCACCAGTTCAGTAATGTCCACGTCGCCGGCCACGCTAGTGAGCATGTAAGCTTCATCCCGGCTCAGGTGTTTTTCCGCCACCAGAAAATCGATCATCTCCCGCACCGCAATGCGCGTGGCTTCATACAGTTCCTGGTGGAAGCCCATGCTGATGTAATGCGTGGGC
>DATFDA010000316.1:0-2549 GCA_035252525.1 Candidatus Angelobacter sp.
CTTGGCCGATCCGATGGTTACTGATTTCAGTAGCTCGCTCACCCGATTCTCATATTCCGGGATTACCCCCTTCAGTTGCATACCGCTGGCGCGTGAGCCGCGCGAGCCGAGGACCTGCTCGTATAATGCGGGAGCGGCGGCCGTGACGTGCGGCTGCTTTTCCAATTTCGTCATCAGGTCTTGCCAGTTGTAGATGCCGTCCGCCTGGACCTTCAGAATATTGACGTGGGCGGTGGAGCCGAGTAGCTGGTTCTGCAAGTCCTTTTGAAACCCGGCGTTGATGGACAGAGCAACAATGAGAGAAGCTACGCCAGCGGCTACGCCGATGACCGAGATGATGGTTATGATGCTGATCACCGCCTGCCGGCGCTTGGCGCGCAGGTAGCGCGCCGCCACAAAGAATTCAAATTTCACGCGCCGGCCTCAGCGCTCTGCGGTCTGCTCATGCGTGCTTCCTTTATGTCCAGGACCGTTTCTCCTGAACCAGGGGATGAGTGGAACACGGTCCTTGTACTGCCTGTATGCATCTCCAAAACGGGCTTCCAACTCGCGCTCTTCCATATAAATCATGACGGGAAAAGTAACCACAACATTCAGCGCGAGCAGAACATAATCAATCATCAACCCGCTGCCCAGCGCCCAGCCGGCCAGATTGCAAAGATGGGCGAAGTAGATGGGATGGCGCAAGCGAGTGTGCAGCCCGGTCGTGATAAGCTGCTGCGGATGCTCGCCGGGACGAAGCTCAGCTTCTCCACTCAGCTTGTGTGCTCCAAATTCGGATGAGATGCGCAGGTAAACGCGGAATCCAAAGAAGAAGAACACAAGCGCAGGAATCCACGCCCATAAAGTTGAGTAAAGCCGTTGTGAATGCCAGGGCCAGGTACACCAGCCGAGGTCTGCAATCAGGAGCATCCAGAGTGGAAGCAGCACACGGTACGGAGACCTGTTCATCCTGCGCCAGCGCTCCGCGAAGGGATGAATGGCAAACCAAAACAGGGGGATGCTGCTGTAGACTACGGCTGCCATCCAGGGGATAAGCAGCAGTTTTGCCTCCATGGGTCTGATTGTAACAGGCGATGAAGCAGCTTTTAGCTCTTAGCCGTTAGCCCTTAGCCAGAAAAGCTACGTGCAGGTGACGCCCAATGTCAGTGCAATCGGAGTCGATTGCCGAATTTGCAAACTTCAAAACTCTGGAAATGTTGTCGGGCCGCAGGCCCCCCACCATTCGTCTCCCCAGTCGGACTGGCGGGCGCGTTTGTAAGCCTCTTTCGCGGATTTGGCGATGGTCGTCTTTTCCAGGCGGCCACGCAATGTGCAGAGTTCAAGTTGAACATGGCCGCTGTGTTTCTGTGGATGGCGGATGATTCTGGCCTGGACTGGATTCAACTCAAGCCGAGTGGCGATAAGGTAAGAGAACTTTTCATCTTCAAAGCCCAGGGATCCGCCTTTGATGCGGCGATGTCCGGCCGTGCGCTCAAGGCGTTGGGAGAAGTGGCACCAGTCGCCCGCGACTGCCATGGGGCAGGCTTCACGATGAGGGCATGGCGCCAGGATTCCGGCGCGTTGCTCGATCAAGAAGCTACGTGCAGCATTGATTGCCGCGAAGCCGCGCTTTGTGCCCGGTTCAATCAGGACGAGAAATTTTTGCGCGCTGCTCCAGGCACGGCGAAGGACCTGAGGAAGAAGTGCGGGCGCAAGCTCACCCAGCGCATAGGAGATGATGACGGCGTCATGGGCCTTGAACTCTTCTGATCCGCGCAGGTCTCGCTGCACCCACAGTGCATTGCGAACGGCTGCGTGCGGGCTGTCATTTGAGAGCTGCTTTCCCAACCCTAGCCACTGCGGGTCGGCTTCAAGCAGCGTGGCTGAAGTAAGTGAGGGGAGGACCTCAGCCGCGGCGAGTAATGATGTACCCGGGCCCGCGCCGAGATCAAGCAGGCTGGAAATTTCAAGTTCTGGAGCAAGGCGGCGCAGCTCAGAAAGAACTCGCATGTTGGCGGCGAAGGTGGCTGGAAAACGAACTGTGAGATAGGCAGAGCGATCTAAGAAAGTATGGACTGCCGGTGTGGCGAAATTTGCGCTTTTGTAGCGCTGCGTCAATTCCCGCGAAGCAGCAGTCAGAGTTGATGAGCTACGTCCGGGGCTTATTTGCTCGATGGCAGTTGCCAGATATTCGGGCAGGCGCATGCAGCCTCTCTACATCGCTGCCGCAATGGAGTAAGTCATCAAAACTTCTTGTACTTTACTGAGCATCCGTAGGGGCGGGTAGCGGCTTCGGTCACGGGCTTGCTGGCCATGGCTTCTGATAGCGCCGCGTCCACAAAATTTTTGGCTCCGGCAATATCCTTCTGATCAGTCGTGGGACGGTCATCAATCGCGCCTTCATAGACCACCGTTCCATCGGGCGAGATGACGAACATCTCCGGGGTGGTCTTGGCGTCATATAAATGGCCGAGCGTGCCGGTGACGTCCATCAGGACTGCGGTGGGCGAGGCGTGCGTCTTCTGAAGATACTCATCTTCCTGCGTGGGCGTTACGAATCCCTGCAT
>DATFDA010000317.1:0-12709 GCA_035252525.1 Candidatus Angelobacter sp.
GTACGAGTGTTGTTGCTCCATGAAAGAACCTCAGCGGATGCAATCAGCAGATCTACATTCCGCGGATCAAGCTGCAGGCCCTGCTCATACACTTTCAAGGCATTTTCGCGGCTGGCGTTATCCCAGCTCAGAATCTGGGCCAGCCGCAGACGGGCAGAAACGTTGTCTGGATATGCGCTTACAATTTGCTGAAAATTGCTGATCGCCTCGGCCCGGCTCTCTATGCTCCAGCTCAGGACCTCAGCATAGGAGCTACAGTACTCAGGATTATTGTTGCTGGTAGCGCAAGCGCGGTGCAGTAGATCAAGCGCTTTCTTGCGCTCAGCGGGCTCCCAGCTTTTCATGGAGCCAAGCTGGTACAAGGCGGCGGAATTTCGCGGCTCAAAGGCAATTAATCGTTCCAGCAGCGGCATGGCGTCGCGCCAGCGGCCCTGTTGTTCCAGTTTTTGTGCAAGCCTGGAAATGACATCAGAGTTGTCCGGCTGCTGCGCCAGTTGGTTGCGATATTGCTCAATCGTGCTGTCATCATTGGCAGCAGATTGCGCGAAGGCCCCAGCCCCCAGCAGCATAAATACAAAAAGATTCAGGCAGGTCTTCATGCCATGTCCTCCGCTTGCGTGCCATGCGTCAAATTGAGCATGGCGCTTTCCCTGGGCGCAATCTCCCAGAAGAGGTATTTGGAGATTTCATCTTGATCAGTGGCGCTGATTGAAGTGAAGCGCATGCCGTTAGAAGTCTTGGGTGCGCCCTTTTCTTTGAGCCGGTAAACATGATTGCGCACCACCTCTGCTTCGGCCTTGACGGTGTGTTCCGGGAGCCAAAGTTCAAGAGAAACTGTGGTCCCTGGAACAATGGCTTCGTCGAGCGTGACCGATACACCGCTGCGATTGAGGTTGCGGGCAAAGTGCTCGCGGCTGGTGATAAGGCCATCTGAACTCATGTAGGTGAGGCGAACTGGAATATCGAGATGAGAGCGGAAGCGGTAGCTGATGCGGGCCTCCTTGCGATCAAGCGAACGCCACACCACACCGGCCATCATCAAGAGAAAAACGACTGTCCAGAAGAGGTTGACGCACAGCGCCCAGAAAAAATACCCCCAGCGCGGAACATGCTGAATGCGGATCATGCCCGCCCCCAAAGCAAGAACAAGCACCACGATGAGGCCGAGAGGTAAGGCCAGTTCTGAGAGGTTCGCGGCTGCCGATTGTGCTTTGGGAGTGACTTTGAATGCCATCTTGCGCCGGAAAAGCCCCAGCGGGCTTTTCATGAGCACGTGCATCTTCAGCAGGTTGAACAGTTCACTCTTGAGGAAATTGCTGACGCCGCCCTGGAGCAGAATGGAGCAGGCCAGGTTCAGGCAGAAATACGGCAGAAAGTAATTGGCATATGACTCGGGATCCGTAGTCAAGGCAAAGATGCCAAACGCCAGCGAGATCACCGGCGTGAGCACAAAAAACAGCTTCACGTAGCTCATCCAGTAAAAATAGAAGGAACTGAAATAGCACAGTTTCTGCCGCCAGTTAAGGTCGGGGCTGCCGAAGAGTTTTTCCGTGCGCAGCACCTGCATGGATCCCTGTCCCCAGCGTTGCCACTGCGTGGCAAATCCATTGAACGTCTGGGGCGCAAGACCGCGAGCAAGCGTTTTGTTGTAATAGAGAACGCGCCAGCCCTTCTTTTGCAGACGCAGACTGGTGTGCATGTCTTCCGTTACTGTTCCGGTGGGAAAGCCGCCTATCTCTTCCAGCGCAGAGCGGCGGATGATGCCGGGGCTTCCGCAGTAGAAGGCGGCATTGTGCCGGTCCTTACCTGGCTGTATGACGCTGAAGAACAGCTCCTGCTGCTGCCATCCCGCGCGCCTCTTCCAGCTCACCAGATGCTGGAAAGAATCAAGATTGTAGAAGTCCTGAGTACACTGCACAATCGCAACATCCGGGTCGGCAAAAAAGCCGATCGTCTCGTCGATCAGCTCAGGAGAGGCCACGTGATCAGCATCGAGCGTGATCACGAATTCGCCGCGGCTGTGGCGCAGTGCATTGTTGAGGTTGCCCGCCTTGGCATGCGCACGGTCGCTGCGCGCCAGATAAACGCAGTTGAATTCCTCGGCGAGGCTGCGAACCTCCTCCCGGTTCCCGTCATCGAGTACGTAAGTGGTATGCGGATACTTGATATTTACGGCGCAGACCACGGTTTCGCGCAGCAGTTCCACAGGCTCGTTGTAGGTGGGAATAAAAACATCCACGGTCTTCCCCATCACCGGCTTAGGACGGGCATAACGGGTGGGGCTCCACGCGGTGAAATAAAAGAAAAGGCTTTCAAGGAAACTGAAAGCCTCAGCCGCCAGGAACGCGTAAAAAAATATGCGCGCGCCCGGGTTCATGGTGCTGGAAAAGCGCCAGTAGAAATAGCGCGCTGTGAACACAGTCGCCAGCACCATTGCAAGCCGGGTCGCCGCCAGCTTGAACTGGTGATGAGGGGAGAGCCTGTCTTCAGGAGTTGCGGACGCCGGACCTTCCGCAACTGGATCTTTTTTCAAGATTGGGACTGACGCAAACGAATTCACGAAGGCCCCAGCCCAAGGCCAATTCATCCGTCTCACTGCTAGACTCACTTCCTACCCGCAAGATTGCACGCCCGGAAGAGGCAGTGCCTAAACTGGACTGAACTGTACTATAGGACATGTCCATTAGTCCACAACAAAAAATCAAGAAAATGTCCTTGTGGGCATGTACCTAAATAGGAGCAGCGGGAGTTGCAAGATGGATCGCCGACGGCCAGAGGCTTTGCAAATATCTGATTATACGAAAGATACCTGTTTAGGCCTCTCGCGCTACGATGGAGTCAGTAAACTGCGGCAGGAAACTGGAGCACCACCCCGGAGTACCTCGTTGATCAGCTCAACCACTCCAGCGCCGCGCGCGTTCACTGTAACCAGGCGAACCCTTATTTTCAGCGCATTGAGCGCATTGGCCACAGCTACAGAGCATCCACACAGGGCAAGGAAAGCTTCATCGTTTTCCGCGTCGCCAACACCGATTGTGTTGCGCAGAGGAATCCCAAGTTCCGATAGCGCGCATTTTAGGCCTGTACCCTTGTCAACCCCTGAAGGCAGCACCATCACGGATGCTTTGTTGAGAATCACCTGGAGTTCCAGTCCCTGCTCGCGGATAAGCTCGAGCACAGCCTTCTCATGCGGGCGCGAGGTGGCGATGATCACCTTGCCTGCGGAGACGGGGACGCCGCGTCGGCGCAACTCTTCCACGAGTTCAGGATTCGGAGGGTTGGCCAAAAGGCGCTGCGATTTGGATTGGGGATCATAGAGGAGCGCACCGTTTTCGGTGACCACTCGGCTGAAAAGCTCAAAGTGAGGACAAACGGTCTGGAGATCATCAAGCTGCCGCCCCGTCACCATGATCAGCTTGCGGCCGGAAGTGACGAAATGTCGCAGGGCCTCAACTGTGAGCGCATCGACATGGCCGTCCGAGGCCAGCGTGCCATCATAATCCGCAGCAAGAGCAAGATACCGCATCACTGCAATGGGATTGCGGGGTCTCCTTCAGGTGTTGTAAGCGAGGCCGGCATTAAGCGGAGGGGACCAGCACAACCTTCCCTGTTGACTTTCGCTGCTGCAGTAACCGGAGCGCGTCGCCAGCCTGCTCCAGCGGAAAAGTATGTGAGATGTGGGGCCGAAGCTTGCCCTCTTTAAACCACCGGAATAATTGCGCAAAAGAGCTGCGCAACAATTCCGGCTTATGTGTCTGGTAAGCCCCCCAATAGAAACCGATAACATCGATGTTCTTCACCAGCACGATGTTTGCCGGAATTTGGGAAACGCGACCTGCTGCAAAGCCAATCACGATGATCCGCCCACCCGGGCAACGCAACGAAGAGCAGCATCAAAGGCGTCACCTCCCACGGGATCCGTAGATCACATCAGCCCTACGGCCGCCGTTAATAGCTTTCACCCGCTCGCGAATGTCTTCTTTTGAATAGTCGATAAGGTGATCGGCGCCATTTTGCTGCGCAATGGCCAGCTTCTCTGTGCTTCCGGCACAGGCAATTACCCGCGCTCCCATGGCCTTTCCGAGCTCGACTGCCGTAGCACGTTGATGGGCTGCGGAGCAGAAATCACCATAAGTGTGCCGCACACAGAACAATAAACAGAACCCGCATGTTCTACTACGGCGGGAACGGTCCTGAAGCTGCGGCTACAGTTAGGGCACTTCACGTCAACGATCTTAACCAATGGAGAATCCTGATGTGCTGGGGTGATATGACAGCTTAACACGTTATTAGACCCGAAAATTTCTGCGCGTTCCGCAAAATGAGACATCCTTACGAAAAGGAAATAAACAGGTATTGTGCCGCCGAAGTTCAGCGGGCAATGCCGTTACTCGCAACCACGCGGGCGACAGCCAACATGGCAATCGCCTGGGCTGAAGTATCACGCAGGGCCTGCGCCCTGACCAGCGCATTCATGGAATTGACTTGTGCGGCCGCTTCACCCACTTCCTGTACCACCGCGGAAGTATCGCTCTGCGGAGTGCGCGCGTCCCACGCTTCATTCACTGCGTCGAAGGCCATGTCAAAATACTTTGCCGCCTGGTCTTTATGACCGGAAGTGCCGGCCGCAAAGCCATTGGCTGCCGCCTGACGCGCGCGTTGTACCGGAGGCAATCCGCGCAGGCTCTCTGTCTGATCAGTGCCTTGCTTGTCCATGGCCTCCAGAACAGAAACCGTATCTTCCGGCGGGCGCTCAATTTCACGCGTCTCGCCCGCATTCTGTACAACAGAATTCGCCACCACGTCTTTCTGCAGCGCGGCTTCGTAGGCTGTCTCGCCCAACGCCTGCTGCATGGTGCCGGCGGTGATGTGAATTGCCATGGTGCGCAGAGCGCTGTCGTCGAGTTTGGCGAGCCAGGCCAGCAGCTTTAAGCCGGTTCGAGTGGCCAGATCTTTGTCCACGTCCGGCGCCATCCGGGCATACATGGCGGCAAAATTTTCTGCTTCCCCGGCGTAGTCATGCGGATCAGGAAGCGAATTGAACATTTTTTCAAAATGCTGCTGTGACCACTGTGTCTGGCTTCCCTGGGCCTCAATCACGGCCATCAGAGCGCGAGAGGGAACAATTCCCTTCTCGAGCGCCGCATCCAGCTTACGTGAGACCGTATCCAGCGTCTGCTTTGGACAGGTGGTAACCGCTCCGATCAACGACTGCTCAGCCTGCAATGCGGCTGCTTCTGGTAGATTCTCCACAAAGTTGAGAGCAGCCTGGCAATCGGCTTCTCCACTGGCCATCAGCGACACGGCAGGTTTCTGTCCAACCCGGATCAAATCAGATTCAATGCGTACACCTTCATGCCAGAGTTTCCGGGCCATGTTGCGGTCAATGGTGGAAACCACATCGGCAGCACTGGATAGTACGCGCAGCCGGTCCTGCGGATCTGGCTCAGGCAGAGCCACCGCCATATTGACCGTATCAAGCACAAACTTCTGCTGCGGCGTCAACTTTGCGGGCCTGGTCTGCTGCTGTTTCGGCTGCGGCTTTGAGCTTCTGAGCTTGGGCGTCTCCTGCTGCGCTAGAGCGCTTAGGGACAAAAAAACCGCCACAGCGGCACCGATCATTAAAGTCTTAATCCGGTACACGTATTCACTCCGATTAATTTGGACAGGGAGTCCCTCACGTTTATGAAGGACAAGGACGAGCGTATCGGAGCATCAACTCTGGTTCAACCCTTCAGAGCTTTTTCTTCAATTGAGGAACTAGATGACCTTAGTCCTGCTGGTCAGTTTGGACGCAGGGGCACGAGATCTACTCGGATGCCCGCAGCTCTGCCACAATTTCCTGGGCTGCACGGCGGGCTGCGTCAGCCTGATCTGGGGGGAAGGAGATTGCGCCGACGCGGGCATGGCCGCCTCCTCCGTAGCGCTCGCAAATTTTCGCCAGATTGACCATGTTCTCTTTTCTGGTCCATGGATTTGAGCCTACTGCCACCTTCACCCGGAAACTGCTGCGACTGAGTCCAATGCTGTAAACCGAATCCGGGTGCAGATAGTAAGGGATGAACTTGTTGTAGCCTTCCAGATCGTAATCGCTGATATCAAAGTAGATCGTCCCCTGCCGGCACTCAGAACGATGGCGGATGATGTCAATCGATTTGCGGTGGCGCTCCATTAAAGGAGGTATTAAGGAAGCCACAAAAGGCTCCTGGACGACCTGTGCCAACCTCTCAGCCACCAGAAACGGGATCAATCGAGGCAGGAACTCAGGATCATTGGTTGATTCAATGGCCATGGTCAGCTTCATTGCAGGCTCAGCCATTTCCACCGCCTGTTGTGGCGATTCGAACTGCGCGCCGTCAATGATATCTGCCCAATGAATCAACTCCGCCACTGGAGCAGGATCAAAAGCGAACTTCTCTTGCGCCACGTGAGCCAGAAACTTGGTGCAGGACTTAAATTCTGGATCATAAAATTTCTGGCTGTGATCGTGAGTGCGGTAATGCTCAGCGTCCTGCGGAGTTAAAAATGCGCTCTGGTGATGGTCAAACCACCAGGTGATTTTGGGCGAGGCGGAATACTTAAAATCGACGATTGCGTTCTCGTCACCATCAAATTCTTTCTCGTCAAAAAGCGCCCCGGCGCGATGAACCAGCCCGGTGAATTGGAAATCGACGTCTTTGCGAATGCGCTCGCGGTAAAAACGTGAGAAAAGAGCCGCTGAGGAGGTGCCATCAAAACATTTCCCATGAAAAAAGACCCTGACCTTCACGCGGCGTTTCCCTTCCTGTTTTTCTGCAAATAAGTAAAGCTACTAGAAATGACATTCCGGAGCTGTTTCTGTCAAGCGGCATAAAACAGCAGCTTGAGGCAGAGCTGTGCTCGGGCAAAACTCACCCAGGTAACGCAAAACTCACTTGTAGATTGAAAATTGTCCACTGGGCTTCTGCAGCTTGATGGTTATTTCCATGTTGGGCTGACGCACCTCATAGTCGTTGCCCCAAGTACGAAAACCGTGCGCGATCACCTGGATTCTGACCTTGCCGTAAGGAATACCGTCTGTGGCAGCCTTGCCATCCTCATGAGTCTTGAGCTCAAGACCGTCCTGCTTTTCATTTCCCTCTTTGTCCAGCAGATGGAGGACAACTTCAGCGTTCTTCACCGGCTTGCCGTTGGAATCCCTGACCACAACAATATTGACCGTGGATACTTTAGGACCGTCATCCTGCTGGGAAGCAGCGACGGCGAAAGCGACAAGAGACAGGCTGAAGAAGAATATGGCTTTAAATGAGGTGATCACCTGGATATTTTAACGTTTTTTTTGCGCTGTGGGCCTCATTCTCCTGCTTCGGACCTGGTCTCACACCTGTGTTTTCTGCCAAATACTGAACAATTTTCCATCGGTTTTATTGCGATACCCAAATATCTGAATAGATTCATTTGGCAGGTTACTTGAGGACACGTAACAAACTGACCGCAGGTACGGATTCCAGTTTGTCTGCGGTTTCCATCACGCACCCTTCCGATTATTGACATCCGGAGGACCGCAAAGTACGTTGGAATCCTCCCCGCGCCGTAGCTGCTGGCGTTTTGCAGCTTTATTAATGCTGTAAATCGACGTTTTACTCCAAAGCACCTAAAAGTGTCACAACTTCAATGGAGGGACCGGTGCGCAGCAGTACATCCCAATTCGGATTCAGTCTGATCGAGGTGGTCGTAACATTGGCTGTACTGATGGTGGCCGCCAGCGTTGCGGTCATGAACATGGGCAGCGCAGTGCACAGCTCGCACATTGAAACCGCATACCAGACGACGATTGATCAGTTGCGCTTTGCACGGCAAACGGCGATTGATAAACGAACAGTCTGCAGAGTAGACTTCGCCGCCCCGGGGAGGATCTCAGTAACGCAGGCATTCGCTGATGGCACCCCCCAGCAAGCCGAAACTCTTTCGCTTCCTCAAGATGTTGCGTACGTAGTCGTGCCAGGGATGCCATCTCCGCCTGACTCTCCTCCCGACAATATAGGCAACGGAAAGATCGCCATTGATTTCGACCAGATCGGCGGCGGCAGCGGGACCACGCTGTATTTTCAGCCGGACGGGTCCGCACTGGACGCGGCAGGCCGCGTGAATGACGGTGTGGTCTATGTGGCCCGTCCTGGTGAATTGTCGGGTGCACGTGCAATCTCAGTTCTGGGTACAACCGGGCGCATTCGCGGATGGCGTCTGGTCTCGAGGTCAGGAGGGGGTGCCACGTGGCAATAAACAGGCGGCGCATTCCTGAAGCTGGCTTTACACTCGTGGAAACCATGGTTGCCGCGGTGGTGCTGGCCGCAGGATTGTTGAGCGTGCTTTCTCTATTCGCTTACTCCCTCAGCACACTGCAGTTGTCGCAAGAAGACTTGATCGCCCGCCAGAAGGCCAAAGAAGGGATGGAGAGCGTCTTCGGTGCGCGCGATTCTTCCCAGATCACATTTGAGCAGATCAACAATCAGTCAAATGGCGGAATCTTTGTCGATGATTTTTCTCTGATCTATGATCCGCCTGGCGCCGACGGCATCGCGAATACATCCGATGACGCGACCAGCGCGGGCTCGCAAATCGATGCCATTATCCTTCCCGGCCCGGATGGCATCCTCGGAACGGGCGATGACGTACGGGAGCCACTGACAAACTTCCAGCGCCGCATCACGATTTCGCCCGTTTTCAGCGCAGGTAAGCTGAGCACGAACCTGCGACTGGTGACGGTCACCGTGAAATATACGGTTCCGCAATTCGGGGGCAAGCAATACCAGGTCACGGCATATATCTCAAGATTTCGCTAGGAAGCGGGCCATGAATAAGTTACAGAGATCTCAACACGGAATGTCGTTAATGGAAGCGTTGGTCGCTATGCTGATTGCTGCCATCGTCCTTGCCGCTGCCACCGAGTTGGTCATGAAAGCACTCCAGATCACGGACCTCATTACCGTGCGAGCTGAACTGCAGCAGGATGGCCGGGCTGCGATGAATAGCATCCTGCGGGATGTGAGCCTGTCTGGAACCGGCATCCCTGTTGGCGGCATCCAATTGCCCACCGGCACAGGGAGTACTCCCTCCATGTTTGGCTGTGCTGCGGGCTCGTGCTTCCTGAAAAACCATTTTTTTCCGGACAACCATATGTATTCGACGTTGCCCGACCCGAACGATGGCATCGTGCAGCAAGGCTCTCCTGATGCAATCACTCTGGTTTACGCGGACAAAAGTTTGAATCTGGGAACGGCAAGTTCCATTACGGCATCCGGTTCGCAGATCACGATTCCGAACGTCACTGGCATCAATATTGGCGATCTGATTATGTTGAGCAACGTGCACGGCAGCGCGGTAGGCATGGTCACCAATGTGCTTTCGGGCAGCAACTCCCTTGTTTTTGCAAATTCTGACCCTCTCAACATCAATCAACCAAGTGCAGCCAATGGAAATATAGCGTCTCTTAAAGACCCGGGACCAGGCAATATCTATCCTCCTACAACAGCTACGCGCATTCTGCTTATCAGTTATTTCCTCCGGCAAAACGCCGGACCGGATGGGGCTTTTGGGTCCGACGATGACAACTGGCAATTGGTACGGGAGGTCAACGGGCAAAAGCCTGTACCTGTGATAGATGGCGTAGAAAACCTGCAGTTCAGCTATGACGTTTACGATGACACGGCCGGCAGCGGAGCGAGCACTCTGGTCACGAACACCAAAGATGCGAACAATACCCCGAATCTTATCCACAAAATAAACGTAGTCATCAACGTTCGTTCACCGCGCAAGACAGGGCCGGGAAAAAGCTTCAATCATCTCACCCTGGCTGCGTCGGTAAGCCCGCGGAACCTGAGTTTCCGGGACCGATACAAATGAGTTCGCAATATTCAGGAGCAAGTATGGCGATTTCTGGAAAGAGTCGTGAAAAAGGTTTTGCTCTGATTGCAGTGCTGTTGTTTCTCGTGCTGCTCTCCGCAATGGCAGTCACGCTGGCATACACCGTGCGAACGGAGAAGCGCATTGGCGGATCCGACCAGGAAGGCAATATCGCCTACTACGATGCCGAAGCAGGCATGGAGAAAATGACGGCTGACCTGGGTACCTTGTATACCAAAACCAAGTCCCCAACAGCTCAGATGATCAGGGACTTGGGGAATGACAAACCGGGTTTGCCGGATGTGGGTTACAAGTACGTATTCAACGTAGAGGCGAATCCGGACGGCAGTCCTGAAAGCCACGTGCAGACGATCAGCGCTGGGGATTTTGCGGGGCTTTCCGCTCAGATCATCCCCATCAACCTCGATGTTACGGCAACGAGAATCACTGGAGCCCAGGCGCATTTGACGCGCGATGTGGAGGTAGCGCAAATTCCCGTTTTCCAGTTCGGAGTGTTCTCCGACAGCGATTTGAGCTATTTTGCGGGGCCGAATTTTGACTTCGGAGGGCGAGTCCATACTAACGGCGACCTCTACCTCGCGGAAGGAAATGGGTCAACCCTCAGCTTTCATGACAAGATCACTGCGCACGGAGAAATCATCCGGCAAACCCTGGTGAATGGGCTATCTACGAGCGGCAACTATACGGGAACCGTGAACGTTCCGACAGCGCCCAACGGATGTACCACTCCAACCAGCATTTGCCGGGCGCTAGCCCTCACAGAAGGAAGCCTGACCGGAGGCAAAGGGAGCCCGGCCACACCGGGTTGGGATACCTTCGCACTTACCAAGTACAACGGCATGCTGGTACATCAGTCCAGCCAGTTGACACTTCCGTTCGTTGACGATGGCAAACCAATTGAAATCATCCGTGAGCCTCTGCCAAGCGAAGATCCCACCGGTAATCTGTCATCGTCCCGGCTGTATACCCAGGCGCAGATCCGCGTCCTGATGGCGGATACCCAGGCTGATCTTCCCGGCGGCGGTCAGGCAGGGGACATCTCACTTGATACTCCCAATACCTGCTTCGCTTCGGGTTGCGTCGGCGCAGCCAACAACTCGGTGGACTCACGCTGGAAGAGACCTGCGGGAACCACGGGAGACTGGTCAATTATCGGCGGTTGGCTCCGCGTGGAAGTGCGCCAAACTGACGGCAGCTATCAAAATGTGACCAAAGAGTGGCTCGATCTTGGCTTCTCGCGTGGGCTTCAGACGCCCGATTCCGAGCGCGGTAGGCCGAACGCTGAGAATGCCAATGCCATCCTGATCTTGCAACAGCGCAGAGAAGATCCCTCCAAGCCAAGGGGTACTCTGCTGACATCGGGAAGCTCACATTACTGGTGGATGCCATTGAACTTCTACGACACACGCGAAGGCGATCGCCGTGAGAATGCTGTCGGCGGCGCCACGTGTTCTCTAGGCGGCATCATGACTGCAACGGAACTTGATGTCCTGAACCTTCGCAAATGGTTGCATGGGGATATTGGAACAACCGGGACCAGCGTGGAGTCAGCCAGTCAGAACGGCTACATTCTTTATTTTGCTGACCATCGCGGCATGCTAGCCGATCCCAGTCCTGCCGCCGCTATCAAAGTGAAGCACGGCGATTTCGGCTACGAAGACTTTATTAATCCAAATTCCCCGAGTGGCACCTCAGATGGTGTTCTTGATCCCGCCGAAGATGTTAATGGCGACGGTATCCAGCAGATGTACGGAGCAAGTAATCTTGGCGACGCATTCGGAGTCGCGGAAGATCCAACGGCAGCTCTCGATTGCTCCGACATTGGCCGAATGAACCGCGTGAGCGGTGCACGGCACGCAATTATGGTGGTCAATGGAAGCCTGGGTAACTTGCCAATCAATTTCTCCACTGGGGGAGGAGGCTTTACGGTGGCCAGCGAAGAGCCGACCTATGTTGTCGGCAACTATAACGCGAACGACGCTGCTGGATTCGGCAGTCCTCATGCCTCGGCAGCGGTTATCGCGGACACAGTCACCCTGCTGTCGAAGAACTGGAACGATGAGCAAAGCATGTTCAATCCCCGCTCTGCGATAGGTTCGGGTAGCTGTCCCGCGACAGGGTCGTTGGCCAGCCCAGCCGGGAACGGCACGGGGAGAAAGGCTTGTAGCACCTGGTACCGTTTGGCGATTGCTTCAGGCAAGAGCATTCCTTTTCCACATCCCGCAGGCAGTGGTAATGATTTTGGTACCGATGGCGGCATTCACAACTTCCTTCGCTACCTCGAGGATTGGGGCGGCCAGACTGCGCACTACCAGGGATCTCTGGTGAGCCTGTATTTCTCACAGTACGGGATCGGTGCTTTTAAGTGCTGCAACATGGTGTACACGCCACCAAACCGCAACTACAACTTCGATACTGATTTCCTGGACCCCAGCAAGATGCCTCCGGGAACGCCGCGCTTTGTTGACGTGGTCAATGTAGACGTGTCGCAGGACTTTACGCCCAGATAATATAGTCATTTTTCAGCCCAGGCGGCCTGATACTTTACAGGCCGCCTTCTCTCTCCACGATTCTTTTACCAAGTGGCATCCTCCGGCGCTGGACCTGCACCATTACAGTTGCCGTGAGCACCGCGCTGACGCCGACAATTTGCAGAGGCTGAAGAGATTCGCCAACAAAAATGAACGCAAACAGGATGGCAAACACCGGTTCAAGGCAACTGGCAATAATGGCGCGCGTTGGATCGAGGTACTTGAGACCGGTGAAGTAAAAGAAGTACGGCAGGAGCGTGGACAGGCAGGCAAAC
>DATFDA010000318.1:0-8321 GCA_035252525.1 Candidatus Angelobacter sp.
CCCGGTGAAAAGTTACCGTAGTGCGTGAATCAAGGGAAAAGGCGGGGACATCTGTACAATAGAAATATCAGCAGGTTATGGCCAGCTCTGTAGAACTCGTCCAGATTGATCTTGCCCCGCGACGGCCGCAACCCAAGCCGGAATGGCTGCGGGCACGCGCTCCCATGGGCGAGAACTACCATGACCTCAAGCGGCTGGCGCGCACCTTGGACCTGCATACGGTGTGCGAATCTGCGCAGTGTCCTAATATTGGCGAATGCTGGAACCACAAGACAGCCACCTTTATGCTGTTGGGCAATTTGTGTACGCGGCGCTGCGGATTCTGCGCCGTGCCCAAAGGCAAGCCCGAGCCGCTGGATTGGGACGAGCCTCGCCGCGTGGCGGAAGCTGTGGCTACTCTGGGTCTCAGGCATGCGGTCGTAACCAGCGTAAATCGCGATGATGATAACGAGGGCGGAGCCAGGATTTTTGCTGAGACGATTCGCCAGATTCATCATCAGGTTCCCGGCTGCCAGGTGGAGGTCCTGATCCCTGATTTTCAAGGCCGTGAAGATTGCCTGCAGATCGTCCTTGATGCCAAACCGGAAGTGCTGAACCACAATACTGAAACGGTACCCCGGCTGTACCGCTCTGTCCGCTCCGGGGCGCGTTATGAGCGCACGCTTGACCTCTTGAGCAACGTTAAGCGCTTTGCTCCGGGAATGGTTTCAAAAACGGGAGTGATGGTGGGCATTGGCGAAACCATGCAGGAACTGCTGGAAGTCTTTCGCGACCTTGCCGCCCGCAAGGTGGATATTCTTACCGTTGGGCAGTACCTGCGCCCATCCAAAGACCATCTGCCAATCACCCGGTATTACACGCCTGACGAGTTTGCCTTCATGAAGCGCGAAGCGTTGCAGATGGGCTTCCGCCATGTGGAAAGCGGCCCGCTGGTGCGCTCGTCATATCATGCTCACGAGCAGGCGGAAAGCACAGGGCTGGTGGGCATCACACAGTAACGCTCTTCCCCCAAAAGGCTGTTCTTAATCGCTTTGTGGCAAGCCTTGATAACCAAAGTGAAAAAGTTTGCAGCTTTTCACTAACGTCTTTAATAAATCTTCTGCATGGCTTTGCCGAGCCAGTGCAACAAACTTCTCCTTCGCAATCGCTGTTCCCAAGTAGCTGTTTTCTAAGGTGCTCCGCCACCAACAGCAAGGGTTCCATGCTGAAATACGGGAATGCACTCTGTTGGCATTCCAATCTAAGTGGCTCAGTAATTGCTCTTAACCCAGGTGAACCGACAGGATTTTGACCGGTAAAACGCCAACTCTTTTTGTGAGGCCGGCAGACTGTCGTGTGGCTCGTCAGGACATCAGCCCCGGTTATCGCCAAAGACGATCTTGAGCCAGCTCAAGCCAGCAACCATTCGGCTGTTGCGGCGATATTCGAGAAGAAAGTTTCCCGCGAGCCAGGGAGGCTTGGGTGAAATTCCGAATCAGGAAGTGGGCGGCCTTTTTGGCGCTTTGCATTGTGGGGTCCGCTCTGGGCTACGCGCAAAGTTTTGATTTGACCGTAGCTGTTCTGGTGAATTCCTCGAACACTGCGGGATTCAATACTGATCCTGCGAATCCCGGAACCTACCAGCGGTATGCAGAGCGGTATTTTGAGAATTTTCAGATTCCGTATCAGCTTATCGATGTCGCCACAACGGTACCGCCCGCGGACTTGGGAAATCATCAGTTGATCATTGCCGCTCACCCGAAATTGGCGCTCTCTCCAGCCTGGCAAAGCGCTATTGTTGCTGCCGTTAACGCAGGCGCCGGCTTCGTGAACCTTGATTCGGATCCTGCAATCGGTTCCACTGCTCATATTCAAGCTATTTTTGGGGCCACCGGCTCTGCCCTGGGAACGCCCTCCACTTCCATTACTGTTCCGCTTGCCGTCACCGCCGGCGGCGCAACCCCGCATTACATTGCTGCGCTGCAACTGAAGACCCTGGAGCCATCCGGCGACTTTGTCTACAACTTTCACGCCGACCAGAATGGCAATCTCAATTCCGTAACTGCCACCGTGCTCCAAGGCACATCGGGTACAGTAGTGGCGACGCTCGGGACTGATCCGCTCATTCTTGCCACAACCTTTGGCGCGGGACGCGCGGTGAACTTCGGCACGCTCGATTATCTCCAGGCCGATCGTTTCGGTTTTCTGATGGGCGTTGACGATCTCTTCTGGCGCAGTCTGGCATGGGCTGCACGCAAGCCGTTTGTCATGCGTGCTTATCCTCGCTTCTGGTCGTTGCGTCTAGACTACAACGTGGATAGCGGCTGGATTACCCGGCTTCGCTCCATGTACGATCCCACTTTAACTGGGACTGTGGCAGCCGATGGCGTCGGCGGCCCATGGAAGGTGACTGGTTCAATCAATACTGACTTCCTTCCCGCCGGCGATGCCGGTCGCGACCAGGCAATTGCTGATATCAAAGCAGGCAAACTCCAGATAAGCGCGCACGGATTCAACAAGAGCAACTTTGGCGATTTATTCTGGGAGGGTTCCTCCACACCGGGTCGCGCACTGACTGACGTTGAATGGCAAAACAATCTGGCCACCCTTCAGCAGTTCCAGCAAGGCAACGGCGGGAGTGATTCCATCCCCTTCTTTTCTCAGTGGTGGGTGAGCCAGTTTTATAACCTGTCAAATAATATCGGCGCGGACCTGGGAAATACCTTGGGAGCGCGCTATATCGGCACAACAATTCAGCCTGGTTTCTTCTACGCGTTGAGCCCGTCGGATGCACCTTATCAGCAGGAGCGCCTGCATGCCCGTCCTTACTGGCTTTACCAACTGCCGCCCAAGCCCGCAACGGTGCTGCCTTCCGATGAATCATATTCGTTCTTCTTTGCCGACGATCTCACCATCGGCAGCCGAGCAGGGTTGCCGCCGCAAAAGTTCTTTCTGGTGGGATCACGTGCCATTGATCTCTCTTTTGCGCAAACACCGGCTTTGACGTGGTGCAACTCGCAGGGCGACGGCACCGCCTTCGCTACTGCGCGCTTCGAATGGTATTCGTGGCGTCTCTTCAGCAGCCTGGTTCCGGCGGAGGTTTACACGCAGGATGACGCCTTGCAGCAATGCGCATTGTCCCCGCAGCCGCCCAACACCACATTCCACAACGGCGCGGAGCAGATCATCCATGATGTTTCCGCGTGGCTGAACAATAATGGAGCGCGCCCCATCTTCATGCAGGACATGGCGCAGTACATTTACGCACGCACCAAATCAACTTTAACCCGGGCCAGCTTTGATGGCTCCAACATTACTTACACTCTCACCGGAAGCGCGGCCGATCAGGACGGCAACCTGGTGCCGACCGATGTGCTTGTTTTCGACAGTGACACTCAAGAGCACTGGGAGACGTTGCCCGGTTTTAAAAACGGACTCACCTTTTCCGATGGACCGCAACCCGTGGTGGTGGGAACAAAACTTTCTCCCGCCTCGAATCTCTCTACATTCACGCTCACGTCTGCCGGTGGTACAGCTCAGCTCCATTTCGTAGTCACGTTCTCCAACGGCACAACGCAGGACCTGACCACTTCGGGCGGCACTGCCTATAGCTCGACGACACCGGCCGTGGCAACCGTCAGCAGCACCGGACTGGTAATCGCCATAGCCAACGGAGCGTCAAACATCACGGCCACAAATGGCAATCTTTCAGCTACGGTAACGGCGGACGTCAATATTCCGCCTCCGCCGGATTTCTCGGTTCCTTCAAAGCTGGGATCTGCAACCATCAGCGCGGGACAATCCGCAAACTTCCAGATGTCCGTGGGCTCGATTAGCGGATTTCAGCAGACGGTCACCTTTACTTGCTCAGGCTCGCCTGCAGGCGCAACCTGCTCAGTCAATCCAGATTCAGTTACTCCCGGCAGCGGCGGCACGGTTCAAGTTGTTGTGAATACCACGGCGCGCGGCACGGCATTACCGGTTGCCAACAATGTTCCCGCGCCTCCTCCTCTGAAACTGATTGTTTTGCTGGGCGTTATGGGAACGTTGCTGCTGGCCTTCAGGCTCACAGGACGCAGGCGTTTGGCGCTCTCAGCGCCCGCCTTACTGCTCGCCATCATGAGCGTTGGCTGCGGCGGTGGCGGTGGTGGTGGATCAGTGAACCCTAATCCTCCCACAACTCCTTCCGGAACGCCTGCAGGCGCCTATGTACTCACGGTTACCGGCACGTCCGGAGGTCACACGCACAGCACCACAGCCACTCTGACAGTCAAGTGAAATGCGTAAACGCGAACAAGAACGATTTTTCGGATGAGCGGACTGGCGGCGCTCATCCGCGATAGAGCAGATATCCAAGCCCCACGCGCATGTGATGGTTAATGTGGTCGGGAACGGAAAGGGCGATGGCGAGCCCCACAAGTCCATGTGCTATCCCCAGCGGCAGGATGCTGCGATAGCGCCGGTACAACTCGCTCAGCAGCCAGCCGCCGAGAAAAGTTAAAGGCGCAAGCACCGGGTTCGGCAAGTGCGCCAAACCGAACATCACTGCTGCGGTGAAACTGGCTAACACTCCACCATGCACTACCTGCTCCAGGCGGGTAAAAAAGAAAGCTTGCTGGATCCATTGCTGCACCATCGCCCAAATCAAATACATCCCGGCATGGAGTAAGGGGCGTGGCGTTCCGAAAAGCCCGTGCAAGGTGCCAAGTTGCGCTGCAACCAGGACCATCAGGCAAGCCAATGCGGCCCCGGCGGCTATTACGACTACGCTGAAATCAAGCCGCGGGAACTCAAGCGGTTGCTTGCGGGATGCCATCACAGCGGCGCAGAAGAAGAACGCGGCATCAATCCAGAACAACCAGCGCTGCACCGGACGGCGGCTCCAGATTGTAACCATGATAAGTACGTAGCCGGCAGCAATTGCCAGAAGCGGACGAAGCCTGTGTTCCCTGGGTTCCAAGCGGCACTTCGTTCTTACAGGGCAAGCATACAGCAGAAAAGCAGCTCCGGAGAGCTGCTTTTCGTTGTCACTCAAATGCATTGAAGACCGCAGTTCTTTTTAGAAGCGAATTTGCGGCCCCGCTGTGATGCGCAGGTTGTTCTGTGCGCCGTTGTTTAGGAACATAATTTCGTCGCCGGCTTCAGCGCGGATGCCCAGCCAGCCGACGTTGAGTTCAATGCCGCCGCCCGGATAGAACACGCCGTCCGTGTTGCCGTCAACAATGTTGCCAATCTGGTTGTTGATGGTCCCAGCCGTAGCAGGCCCGCCAACTCCGAAATTGACAAAGCCGCCCTTCAACAGCGCGAACACCCGCACCGGACCCGTGGTTTGGATCTTGGGGCCAAACAGCCCGTGCAACAGTCGCAGGTTGGAGCGGTTCACGTTGGTGATTCCGGTGGTGGTACTGGTGACGTTACGCTCGAAGTCGTAGGCCATTTCGCCTTCCAGCACGATATGCGGGTTCACGTTTACGCCCAGGCGCCCACCGATTCCAAACATGTTCGGATGTGTGCCCTGGATTCCGCCTAACCGCGTATAGTCGAAATACACCCCGAAGTTTCCGTGGTTTTTGGTGTCACTATCTTGCGCTGACGCTTTGGGGGCGATCATGGCTAAACAAAGCGCCAAAGCACTTAGAATTGCGATGCGTTTCATGTTCTTACTCTTCTCCCGTTCGTTAGTCTGAGTCTTCCCAAACCGTACAAGACACCGAACGATTGTGAGGGGAACAGAGCGTCAGCACGGTAGTTATCTGATTCTGATGCTCGTCCCATTCCCGAGGTGGGCTGCCCAAAACACTTCCCCCATTCGCCTTCTTTACGGTCCTGGCAGACGCCACACAGTTTGCGCAACCCTAAATAGGGCGTTTACACTTTTCGACTGTAATACTAAATCAGCCGGAACCCGGACAGCACTCCTGGAGGAACGTACATGCCGCTTGGCACTCTGGACATCATGAAGCTCGATGGACAACCCGTAACTTACCAGATCATGTTTGAGCAGAACGCAGGCGGTACTTTTGTGGCCCGCGTTGAGGACGATGAGGCTGTCGCTTTCATGCACGAAGAGATGCGGGTTGATCTCCCGGTAGCCGAGTCCGCGGCCAAGCGAGCCGAAACTGAGGGCAGAGCGCGCGTTCCCGGCGTTTTTCTGGAAGAAAATAATCTCCACGCCGTGATGGAATATCTGGAAGAAGATATTTAAAACGAGCGACTTTGTTTCAGATCTGAGGCGGCCCTTTTGCGCCCACCAAATGGGCACGTCATTGAGGGTTTGCTATCGGAGTGGCCTGGGAAGCGACGATCCGCCATCGCCCTTGTCGTTTGACGAAGGTATCTGTCCAGCGAAATTGGCTGTGAACGGTCTGCCCCTTGTAAGTGCCCTTTACATTTGTTCGTCCGGTGACGACGGCGCAATCACCATAGACCTTGACCTGCATGTCAAATGCATCAAATACCTCCGCTTTGAAGTCGCCCCTGACCAGTTCGGCTAAGTCATCTTCTCTGTTTTGAACGTTGCCTTCAGGTGTAGTCAATGTAATTTCAGGAGACAAAATTCGTCTTATTTTTCCTGCATCAGCGGCAACAATTGCCTTGGCCCACTCGCGTTCCATTTTCATCAGCAGGTGAACAACAGCATCATTTCTTGCTTTGGCATTGGTCGGAGGTACATGTAAGGGTCCGGTTCCTTGCTGGCTGGGCAAAGCAGCCGGCAAGATAATCAGCAACGCCAACACCGCGCGGCCTCGCATATTTCCTTTCCTCATCTTTTCATTTGAGGCGGCATGCCGCCGTAAAACCGGTCAATCGGCAGCGCCAACGGCGTGCATTTTCTTCTTGAGGTCTGCGGCAATCCGCTCCCCGTGGAAGCGTCCATTTTCAATAAAAATTTCGCTCGTGCGTGAGCCTGCAACAATCACTCCCGCAACATAAATGCCGGGAACGTTGCTCTCGAAAGTCGACGGATCGCACACCGGGCGCATCTCCGGGCGGGTCAGCTCAATTCCCAGATTCTCCAGGAACTCGTAATCAGGGTGGTATCCGGTAAGAGCGAACACAAAATCATTCTTCAGGACCTTCTCGCCTTGCGGCGTCCTGAGCCGCACCGCCTCAGGTTTCACCTCCAGAAGGCAACTGTTGAAATATGCCGCCACCTCGCCATTCTTGATTCGATTTTCAATGTCCGGTTTGATCCAATATTTCACGTTCTGATGGATTCCCGGCCCGCGATGCACCATGGTCACGCGAGCGCCGCGCCTCCACAACTCCAGCGCGGCAATGGCTGCCGAGTTTTTGGCCCCAACGATGAGCACATCAGTATCGTAATAAGGGTGCGGCTCGCGGTAATAATGCATCACCTTGGCGAGCTCTTCTCCTGGGATGTTCATGTAATTGGGGCGGTCATAATATCCGGTTGCCACCACAAGTTTGCGGGCATGGTACTCATGCAGCTTGCCGTTGCGGTCGCGGCAGGTGATCAGGAAACCGCCATCGTATCCGGTAACAGTCAGGACTTCCTGATATTGGCGCACGTCCAGCTTGTAATGCTGCGCCACGTTGCGGTAGTACTCAAGCGCTTCCTGCCGGGTGGGTTTCTGGTGGGCGCTGGGGAAAGGAATATTGCCGATCTCAAGCAACTCCGGCGTAGTGAAAAAAGTCATGTTTGCGGGATAGTGAAACAACGAATTCACCAGGCAGCCTTTATCAATCAGGATCACGCTGAACCCGGCGCGCTGGGCTTCAATGCCGGACGCCATTCCGGTTGGACCTGCGCCAATCACCACCACATCTGCGGAGTTGTTTTGCTGCGGCATAGTAGTGAGTCCATTCTAACTGCCCGCTGGAAAATGATTCGGGAAACCGGCCGGAAGGCGGCAAGGCGTTCAAGACAAGCCGTGCTCTTATGGAAGGCCGCTGCCGTGGCCCGGCAAGAGATAAAGCACAGCGCCGAGCGCAGTGAGCACAGCAAGAAAGTAAGCTGTAATCAGCGGGCTTCCTACTCGTGGCGCATGCGCAACCGGTGCATATGCTCCGCCGCTCTGCACCGCCTGCCCGGGTTGATCAAGATTCAGCCGCACCACCGTGGATCCCGCCGCGGGCTTATGGGCCAAAGCAGCCACAATCAGGTTCAACAGCGTTCCCGCAGCAACAAAGTAAAAAACGCCTTCCCCGGTCGCATAGCCCAGGCCTGCGGCCACCAGCATAACCAGGCTTTTCTCCATGAAATTCAGCGGCATCATGGCGCCTGCTCCATCCAGGACCCAGAATGGGATGAGGTTCAGGATGTTGAGCCATGCACCCGTGCGCGCCAGCGCCAGCCAGATGGGATCGGCGGTCTTCAG
>DATFDA010000319.1:0-3603 GCA_035252525.1 Candidatus Angelobacter sp.
GGCAACACCATCATTCTGGTTACACACCAGGTGGGGTTACTTTCCAGCCTGGCCGATGAGTACGTGCTGATGTCCCAAGGCCAGCTTGCCGACCGCGGCAGCCTGAAGGTGCACGCATGAGCCTGGGAGTTGCCAGACTTACCTCTGTAAACCTCCGCAAAGACTTGCGCCTGGAGTGGCGCTCGCGCGATGTATTCAACTCCATGCTCTTCTTCGCGCTGCTGGTGGTGGTGGTTTTCAGCTATGTGTTTGACGCCTCGGCCGAAGAGGCGCGCCGCATGATGGGTGGCCTGATCTGGATCGCTTTTCTCTTCTCCACCACCATGGCCCTGAACCAGTCCTGGGCGCGCGAACTGCGCAACGGCGTGCTGGATGCTTATCGCGTCTCGCCTGCCCCGGCGGAAGCGCTTTTTCTGGGCAAGTGCCTCGGTAACTTTTTGTTTGTTTTGTTACTCGAATGTTTGATGGCCCCGCTGTTTGTTATTTTTTACAATCTGCGGGTCCTCGGAAATGTCTGGCTGCTCTTGCCCATCTTCCTTCTCGGGACGTGGGCACTGGTGGTGAACGGGACGTTTTTTGCCGTGATGTCAATCCGCACCCGCAGCCGCGAGCTCATGCTCCCTTTGCTGCTGCTGCCGATCTCGATCCCGGCCGTGCTCATGATGGTCACGGCAACAAGCGCGGTTCTGACGGGCGAAGGCTCGCCAGTGCCGCAAATGAAATTTTTGGCAGGATACTGCGTGATCTTTACCACGGTCAGCTTCCTGCTGTTTGATACGGTGTTGAACGCAGAATGAAAAACCGCCTATTTTTCCTCTTACTTGCTGTTACTGCCGGCCTGCTCGCCTGGGGCACCTACCAGGCGCTCTACGTGGCACCGGCTGAAGCCACCATGGGCGATGCCCAGCGCATTTTCTACTATCACGTGCCCGCGGCGACAGCGGCATCGCTGCTTTTCTGGGTCAACTTTGTCGCTTCCATCTGGTACCTCTGGAAGCGCAGCCCCGTGGCCGATGCCATCGCCGTGGCCGGCGCAGAAGTGGGCGTAGTGTTCTTTAGTGTGGTGCTCATCAGCGGTCCCATTTGGGCGCGCTACGCATGGGGCACCTTCTGGGTTTGGGACGCCCGGCTCACCACCAGCCTTATCCTGTGGCTGCTCTACGTCAGCTACCTGATTCTGCGCAAATCATCGGAGCTTGGCTCGACCTCCGTGCTGGCGGCGTCGCTGGCTGTGTTCGCGGCCATGGATATGCCAATCGTTTACATGTCCAACCGCTGGTTCCGTACCAACCACCCCCAGCCCATGATTGGAACGCCCAACCTGAATCATGACATGCAAACCGTGCTCCTGTGGAACATGCTTGCCTTCTGCATGTTCGCCATACTGATCGCCTGGTTTCGCTTTGAGCTCGAACGCACCAGCCAAACCATCAACCAGTTGCACATCCGCAAAGCAGCCCAGGGTGTCAGCATGGCCATGCTCGTGCCAATACCCGCCGTTTTGGCGGCAAAGCCCGCCATGTTGCTATTGGGAAAAAAGGCAGCGTTTTCCGGCATGAGTGCTATGTTCTTCGCTCACAAAAAGCTCACCATGTTCCTGCTCCAGACCAGCGGCACTGATGACCTTGCTCATGAAAAGCTGGTGCAGCACCACTATATGGTTGCCGGCTACGTTGCGGTGTGGACCATCTATATTGGCTATCTGCTGTTACTGATGAACAAGCTCAGAAAGCTGCACCAGGAAGAAAGGGAGATGCGCGCGAGCTAGACACCATGCAGAAGAAAATGTTCTGGCTGCTGTTCTTCACACTCGGACTGTTCCTTGATTTCAGCGTTCCTATCCTCTGGAGCCTGGTCCTCACGCTGCCTCTCCTCGTGCTCTGCTGGTGGATTGCTTTTCGCAGCGGATGGTTTGAATAGATCTTTTATTGGCTGATCGTGATCTCGTTGTCTCCGTGCTCAGCCCGTTTTTCTACCTGAAGCGCTTCATACGGGATACAATCGTTTGACAGTAACGATTTATTTCATATTAAATCGTTGTTTCCGTGGAAGACGCCAATCCAATCCTGACGCGCCGGAGATTCCTTCTGTCCAGTGGCTGGCTTGCCGTTGCAGTTGCATCCGGTCTGCCCTCCATCATCTCTGCTGCGAATCTGGCGACTCTGGACGTTGCCTATGCCGGTTCCATGGGTTCCATGATGGAAGGCCCGGTCAAAGCGGCGGTTGCGCGCAGCCTAAAGCTGGATTTCCGAGGACGCGCCCAGGGTTCGAATGCTCTCGCGCAGTTGATTATTGGCCGTGCGATACGCCCCGATGTTTTTATTTCCGTCACACCGGGACCTGCTCTCGCGGTTCTGGGCGCAGGCAAAGCCGCATCGGCCCAGCCGGTTGCGTGCACGGAAATGGTGATTGTTTACAGCTCCAAGAGCCGCTTTGCTCCGCGTTTGGAAGCCGCCTCTCAAGGCAAAGAAGATCTTTGGAACATCCTCCTCGAACCGGGTCTCAGGTTTGGCCGCACCGATCCAGTTACTGATCCCCAGGGCCGCAACATCATCTTTACCGTGATGCTGGCGGCGAAGCTACTGAAGAAACCTGATCTGGTGGAAAAGTTCCTCGGCCCTGCCATCAATGAAAAGCAGATCTTCACTGAGCCAACCGTGATGGCGCGATTGCAAAGCGGGGAACTCGATGCCGCATCTGCATATAAGGTCCAGCCCGACCCTTTTCACCTCCCCTACGTCGCGTTGCCGGCGGAGATCAACCTCAGCGGCCAGAATGTGCAGGCCGACGATCCCGATATTGCCTTGTCCATTGGCGGCAAGACGTTTTATCCTGAGCCTCTGATTTACTACGCTTCCGTGCTCATGGACGCCCCAAATCCCAAAGGAGCTGCTGCCTTTGCCGAATGGCTCCAGGGCGCCGAAGCACAAGCGATCTTCCGTCGCTTTCAATACGATCCGCCGGGCGATGCTGCGGTGCTGCGCCCATGAAGTTGAATCGGCAGTGGCTGGCCCGAATCGGCGCGGCGGCTTTTGCCGTGTGCCTGCTGTACCCGTTCACGGCGTTGTTCGCGAACATCGGTCCATGGCAGTGGGCTCATGATGTTCGCACCCCGGCGCTGGCTTCCGTTCGGGTATCACTCCTGCTGACGAGCCTCGCCATGGTCGTGATCGTCGCCCTGGGCACGCCGGTGGCTTTGTACATCACTCGATGCACCACGCGAGAGCGCCTGGTCTGGCAGGCCGTCCTGCTCGTGCCAATCCTGCTGCCGCCGCTTGCGCTGGGAATCCTGTTGACACTCGCCTTTGGGCCGTACGGATATCTCGGGACATCGCTGGAACACTACGGCGTTATGATGACCAACAGCGCCACTGCTTTTGTGGTGACGCAGGTCTACGTCGGCATGGGCTACTACGTTCTGGGCGCGGTTGCCGCAGTTGATGCAGTGCCTGCCATCCTGCAAAAGCAGGCCGCGCTGCTGGGACTCACGCCGGCTCACGTTTTCCTTCGCGTAACGTTGCCTCTTTCCCGACTTGGACTCGCCGTGGCTCTCACCATTGCCTGGGTGCGCGCCATCGGAGAATTCGGGGCCGTGGTTGTCAC
>DATFDA010000320.1:0-11691 GCA_035252525.1 Candidatus Angelobacter sp.
ATATCTGCTGGTGGCATTTGCCGCCGCCAACGATATTGGAATCTCCGCGGCCATTTTTTATACCGCAGCTTACGCCACCATGAACGTGGGCGCCTTCGTGGTCATCAGCCATTTCGGCTCTACAGGCGAACGCTACGTCTCCATGGACGATTACGCAGGACTGGGCAAGCGCTCTCCTCTCCTCGCCTTTACACTGACCATCTTTCTGCTGTCACTCATCGGCATTCCTGCCACGGCGGGCTTCCTGGCCAAGTATTACGTCTTCACCGCTGCTCTTTCCGCCTCTGTCATTGCTCATCCCACAGCCCTGGTTTGGCTGACGATTATCGGCGTCGTGAATAGTGCGGTGGCCTCGTATTACTACCTACGGTTGGTTGTGGTGATGTACATGCGTGAGCCCAGCGTAGCGGAAGCGCCTGCTCCGGCCTCGGCAAGCATGCGCCTGGCCCTGGTGGTGGCCGCTGTTGCAACGATCTGGCTCGGAGTTGTGCCCGGCCGTGTGCTCAACCATGCCAGCCTTGCCGCGCTGGACTTGCAGCCCAAGTCACGCGCAGCCAACAAAGTAGAACTGCACGTAAATCGCCCGGGGCATGAGATACCCGATAGCAGCGTAGTTGCTACTCAGGTGAAATAGTTACATCGCGGCGGGCAAAGATCATCGCGCCGACAATCCAGAAGACGACCGCAAAGATGATGCCTGTGATGGCGACCGTCCACAAACCTTCGACCGCGCCATATTGATAGTCAACCACCTGGTCCACCATGCCTGCGACCGGAAAGAACAACTTCGTCACTCTCATATCCATTCCCCTGGCGGCCAATGGAATTGGGAACAACAGGGTGATGGTTGCAGCGCCCGTGGCCAGCAGCGGGTGCAGGAAGGTGGAATACAGCAGTCCGGCTGCAGCCGCCGTAACGCAACAAGAGAACAACGCAAGTATCAGGAGCGCAAGGCCGGTGGTTGATCGCTCTTCGCGAAGGAATAGCATGTAAGCTGTGCCCCAGATCAGCAGGCTGAACACCGCGCAGAGCACGCTGCAGCCGCATAAAAGGCCACCCAGATATTGCCAGCGATGAATCCCCTTTGACAGCACAGCGAGCAGACGCCGGGATTTGCGGTCAGTCTGGATAGCAGGAACTCCCAGCATCAAAGAAAGAAAAAGAATGTAGAGTGGCTGTGAACGCACAAAAAACAGCACTTCCTGGCTCTGCTGGTTGAGGGAGAAGACCCCGGCGATTCCGGCGATGTAAACCGTCATGATCACCACAATCAGCCACTGCATGCGGACAAAGTTGCCGGCAATCATCAGAATCGGACGCATGCTTTGTCCCTTTCTGAACCGTTGAGCGGCTGCGCTCTCTTCCCGGCAAAGGTCTTCCGGCTATGCATGGCTCTCACCGGTCTTCTCATGCCTGGATCCGCCATTCTGGTGCGCCAGTTCCACGAACAGGTCTTCGAGTGTTCGGCGAATGGGGTTCACGGCTATTACTTCACCACCGGCCAGCCAGATCTTTTCAATGGTGCGACGCTGGTCCTGGGCAGATACCGTGATCCTGGTGTGGCCATTCTGCTTTGCGCCTTCAAACATTAACGCATCAATCCCCGTTGCGGTGATCACAAACCGGTCCTGCGCCTCAAGCAACTCGGCAATGGTTCCCACGCGTACCACCCGGCCTTTGATCACAATGGCCAGCCGGTCGCAGATCTGTTCGATTTCGGAAAGCAAATGCGAGCTTACAAAGATGGTCTTCCCTTGGTCGCGAGCCCGCAGAATGATTTCCCGGACACGCACCCGGCCAATAGGATCAAGAGCAGACGTGGGCTCATCCAGGATGATCAGGTCTGGGTTGTTGACCAGCGCCTGCGCCAGGCCCACGCGCTGCACCATGCCGCGGGAAAACTTGCCGGCGTTGCGCCTGGCGACCGTCATCAGATCCAGTTCCTTCAACAGTTCCCAGGTCTGTTGCCGCAGTTGCGCGCCGTGGATACCATTCAGAGCACCATAAAATTCAACCAGCCGGGCCGCGCGCCGGTGATACAGCGCGATATTTTCTCCCAGGAATCCAACACGCCGCCGCTTTTCCACGTCACCAAAGGGCGCGCCGAGCATGCTTCCATTGCCTGAAGTTGGAAACATGAGGCCCATGGCAATGTGAATCGCCGTGGTTTTTCCGGCGCCGTTGGGGCCAAGAAAACCAAAGATTTCTCCCTGCTCCACGCGAAGTGAAAAATGGTCCAGGGCCTTTACCCGTTCAGCGTGGAAGAAGCTGCTGTACTGCTTAGTGATGTCGTTGAACTCAAGCGCGGCTGTGGATGGCATGAGCGTAATAAGAATAGATGATATTGCGGCAGACAAGAAAGCCCAGCCCGCTCGGGCTGGGCTCACATCAAAAAAACCGGATTCTACTTCAGCTTGCCGATGATCTGGAACGCAATAACCAGGGCATAGAGGGCCAATGATTCGATCAGCGCAAGGCCGAGAATCAGGAAGATGAAGATTCCCGGGCGTGCTCCGGGGTTGCGGGCAAGGGCTTCCACGGCAGAAGCTGTTGCACGGCCCTGTCCAAGGCCGCAGAGGCCGCCGGCAATCCCGATAGCCGCGCCTGCGCCAATGGGGATGGCCCAGTAATAAGCCGGTGCTGTGGTTCCACCGCCTGCCTGAGCATAGACCGGCGTGGCCACAAACATCACGACCAATGCCAGGAAGATGAACGCTGTTGTTTTACGCATGTACTCTCCTTTATGAAGTTGCTTCCAGTGGGTGGTTGACGTCCTGCCTTGGGAGGCGGCGCCCTCACGCTTGAAGCGGGATACTAGTGCTCATGTGCGACCACGCCCTGCAAATATATGGTGGTCAGCAGGGTAAATATGTACGCCTGAAGAAATGAAACGCCCACGTGGAGCAGTAAAAATATTACCGGGATACCAATAGGAATTAGAGCAAAGAAGGCCGCCGTGACCATGTCACCGGCAAAAATGTTTGCGTATAAACGTATGGAGAGAGACATCACGCGGGCGAAGGTGCTGATCAGTTCAATGGGAAAAATGAGCCACGCCAGCCACCACACTGGCCCCATAAAGTGCTTGATGAAGTTAAATGGCCCCTGCTCTTTGATACCGTGGAGGTTGTAATAAACGAAAGCCACAACCGCGCAACCCAGCGGGACCGCAGCGCTGGCTGTGGGCGATTCAAAGGTTGGAATAAGCCCAATCAGGTTGCCGAACAGAATAAACACAAAAAGTGAGAGTAAGAACGGCGTGAACTTCTCACTATGAGGTCCAATGATCTCCTGGCTCTGATTAGTGATGAACTCGTGAAACATCTCCGCCAGATGCTGCAACCAGCCTGGTTTGTCAACATTCAAGGTAGAGCGGATCGCAAGAAACAGGAGAATCAGAAACACCACCACCAGCACTTCCATGGATACAGCGTTGGTGATAGGTGCTTCAGGATTGGCAGGATGAAACACCGGCGGCAAAGACTGCAGTAGAGCATTCACCGGCCTGGCGAAGGCATGATTCAGCAGCGCTGTAAACCACAATTGTTCTTGCATTCGTCTGGGTTATTCCTGGAAATCAGATTCCTGCCCGCAGCGCGCTGTAGACTTCGAGCACAGCCTCAATCAGGATCGCAACTACCGGCAGGGAAAGGCCTGCAAAGAGGCCGTATAAGCTTTCAGCAGAACTGTTAAATATAACATAGGCAGCCAGGGCGATCAAAAGGTAGCGGAAGAAGAAACGGAGCATCACCCCTGCCCGGCCGCTGCGGCCTCCGGATTCTTCAGCCTTCTTTCCGGCTGCGCGAATGGTCAATGCCAGCCAGTAAAAATTCAGCATTGCGATCAACGAACCTGCCGCGAAACTGAGACCTATTCTGGTCCCAAGTTTGGTCCATGCCACCGGGGTGAGAGCCACGGCAAAAATCACCATGAGCAGCATGAGACGGCGGAAGATTCGGGAATAAAAAGCTTCAGCGCTCTCTGCCTGAGACTGCGTTACGGACTCGACGTTCACTCTTTGAAATCCTCAGAAAGAGCGATGCGGATGAAATAAACCAGTCCGGCAATGCTGCCCAGCACCAAGCCGCCGAGCGGGAGCCACCCCCATCCCAGCCAGCGCTGCAGAAGCTGGCCCACGATCCAGCCAATCAGGGTTGCAGCCGGAATGGTCAAGCCCATCTGGATATATTTTTCCGCGCTCACCCACATTTTTTTCGGACTGCGTTCGTCAGGCATCTCTGCCATTCTGCGGCGGCCTGCCCTGTAGATGCAAGCGCAGGGTTGGCTATAATCAAAGATTGACCATGGCGCATACAGAAACAGATCAGGGCCTGGTGCTGTGGGCAGGTAAAACCGGCAGCTACCTGGGTGTGTAGACCACTTTCAGCTTCTCTGGCCCAAAGCAGGAGTTGGAGATTCTCCAGTCAGGTTGTGGAATCTTCCATCTGAACTGGCGCGCTCTGATCAACGTAACCGGCAAGGATCGCGTGCGGTGGCTGCATAACATGGTCACGAACAATGTTCGCGACCTTCCACTCAACCGTGGCGCTTACAACTTTGTTTTGAACGCTCAGGGACGGATTCTGGGCGACTTGAACATTTTTAATCGCGGCGAGTCCCTGCTGCTGGAAACTGATCGCAATCAGGTGGAAACTTTGCTGGCCACCCTGCGGCGCTTCATCATTATGGATAAGGTGGAACTCGGCGATCTTGGAACTGCGGTCAGCGCCATTGGGATAGCAGGGCCGAAATCCGATCAATTGCTTTCTGCTGCCGGAATTGACGTGAGCGGAATGCAGCCGCTTGAGATTCGTGACCAGAGAATCGACGAGAGTGTTGTCCAGATCATTCGCGGAGCTGAGCAGAAGCCAAACTGGTTTGAAATATGGATTGATGCCACACACGCCGCGACTATCGCCAGAAAGCTGATGGATTGCGGTGCTCAGCCGGTTGGTGCTGAGTCTCTGGAAGTGTGGCGGATCTTGCGCGGCATCCCGCAATATGGAAAAGACATTCGCGATCGTGATCTGCCGCAGGAAACCGGGCAGATGCAGGCTTTGAGTTTCACTAAAGGCTGTTACATCGGACAGGAAATTGTTGAGCGGATCCGGTCACGTGGTCAGGTGCATCGCAAATTTACAGGGTTTGAGTTTGCGGGGAGCGCGCCCTCGCTGGGCAAGTTTGAGGCTGAAGGCCGCAGCATTGCTGAGCTAACCAGTGTTGCGCGGGCGCCGGGCGCAAACGGAGAACGCGAGATTGGGCTGGGATATGTTCGAATTGAGGCGATTGGGGAAAATGGTGTGCTCAGCCTGAAGGGGGCAGAAGCCAGGGTTGTAAATCTGCCGTTCTGAAGCCTGGCAGGATTCTGGATTGGTGCGGGACCAGCTTGCCAAAGCTTACGCTCGCATTTCCGTCGCAAAGAAATTCTGACTTGAGGACGTATGACTGAAAAGAAGCATGATTTTGTTGTAAGTGATCGCCGCCGGTTTGGCGCAGAAGGTGAACCGCTTGCGGGCGCACGCGTAGAGGAAGAAGAAAAGCCGGCCCCGCAAGCGCCGGCAAAACCTGCCGCTCAGCCGCCAGCGCAGGCTGAGGCCGCACAACCGGCACAAGCGGGATCTCCGTCGGCCGAAGATGAGATGCCGGAAGCACCGAGCGTGGAAGAGCAGCTTGCGCAGCATCACGAGTACCAGGCGCAAGGCAAAAAGCTTGACGATATCTTCCAGACCCGGCTGGGGGCGCAGGGTGGCTATCCTGAAATGACCTTTGAGAAGGTCATCGAGTCGCTTTACATGAGCGCATTGATCCAAATGGGAGCGCTTCGCACAGAGGGAGACGAGCCCAGAGTGGATATCATCGGCGCGCGTCAAACCATTGACTCGCTCACCATACTGCACGACAAGACAAAGGGCAATCTCACGGACAAAGAGCTCAACATGCTCCAGAACGTGCTGTTTGAGTTGAGGATGGCCTGGATTGAATTGACCAATGCCATAGCTAAACGCGCGGTTGAGCAGCCGCCCAATGCAACACCAGAACAAAAATGAAGGCCGTCCTCACGGTCCTGGGCAGCGGAACATCGATGGGAGTACCGACCATCGGCTGCACCTGCCGCGTGTGCACGTCGAGCGACCCGCACGACCAGAGGACGCGCCCTTCCGTGATGCTGCAGTATGACGGCCACTGCGTGTTGATCGATACCACGCCTGATTTTCGTCAGCAGGCCATCCGCGAAGGGATACGGCGTATTGACGCCATCCTTTACACCCATGCACACGCTGACCACATTCTCGGCCTGGATGACGTGCGACCCTTGAGTTTCAGGCATGGAAACAAGATTCCGCTGTACGCTCACGATTCCACAGCAACGTCGCTGGAGAGCATTTTTCGCTACATCTTTGACCCGAACTACAAATACGGCGGCATTGCCCGGGTGGAGATGAAGCGATTCAACGGCGCAATTGACCTGTTTGGCGCCAGCTTTGAGCCGATTGAAATTATTCACGGGGAGACAACGATCCACGGTTTCCGTTTTGGCCGCGCCGCCTATCTCACCGATTTCAGTGAAATCCCGCCGCAGTCCATGCACCAGTTGCGAAACCTGGATATTCTGTTTCTGGATGCGCTGCGCCACAATCCCCACCCCACGCACTCGACGGTGGCGAACTCATTGCGACTGGTGGACGAACTCAAACCGGCGCGCGCCTTCTTCACCCACATCTCGCATGATCTGCCGCATGAAGAGACCAACAAGAACTTTCCTGAACACGTCCGGCTGGCGCACGACGGCCTGAAGCTGGAGTTCGATATCGCATGAGGATTTTCCGCTCGGTTGAGGAAATTCCCGGCGACTTTGGACCGACCATCACTACGGTCGGAAACTTTGACGGTATTCACTGCGGCCATCAGCAAGTGATCGGTGAGGTGGTGCGCCGGGCGCGCGAAACTGGCAGCAAAGCGGTCGCGGTAACGTTCGATCCTCATCCGCTGCGTATTCTTCGTCCTGATGTGGCTCCCCGCCTGATCACGCCCGCTCCCGTCAAAGAGCGCCTGCTGGGCAATACAGGGCTGGACGCGCTGCTCGTGGTCCCATTTACGCGCGACTTCTCCATGATGACCGCGGAAGAATTCGTGCGGCAGATTCTCTACAACAGTCTGCGCGCGAGAGAAGTGCACGAAGGAGAAAATTTTCACTTCGGTCACAAAGCCCAGGGTACGCCGCAGCGGTTGCAGGAAATGGGGCGGGAACTAGGGTTTGATGTGAAGGTGTATCCGGTGATGATGTTGCGCGGCAGCCGAGTTTCCAGCAGTGAGATAAGAAATCTGCTCGGCATGGGCAAAGTGGGCCGAGCCCGTCGTCTGCTTGGGCGAGTGTTCAGTATTACTGCCGCTCCCGGCAGAGGACGCGGACTGGGCCATAAATACACTGTACCTACCATCAACCTGAGCCGCTATGACGAACTCATCCCCGGAAACGGAGTCTACATCACCCGTACGCGCGTGGGCTATGAGATGTTTGATTCAGTCACCAATGTGGGCAATCGGCCGACGTTTGGTGAAGATTCATTTGCCATAGAGACGCATCTGCTGAACTTTCATCCTCTGGAGGTTACAGCACAAACAGAGGTGGAAATCCTTTTTGAGCACTGGCGGCGTCCGGAAATCAAATTCCCGTCCGTTGAGGCCCTGCGCGAGCAGATTGGGAAGGATGTGAGGAGAGCGAGACGGTTCTTGCATCTCATCGGAAACGTCAAATCCAGCACGGAGGCACGGAGAAATCGGGTAATTGAGTAATTTGGTAATTGTGTAATTTCGTCTCAATTTCAAGTGCTCTTGGTGGTCAGATATCAACCGCAGCAGATCCAGGCAAATTACGAAATCATCAAATCGCCGATTATCAAACCTTTCTTGGCCTCCGTGCTCCGTGGTGGGTGGTCCCCAACGCTGGTAGAATGCACCCCAATGGCCACCACCACCTTCCGCCTTTCTGAAGTGACATCCGCGCAAAAACGCACACTGATTGCGGCCGCGCTGGGCTGGGCTCTGGATGCTTTTGACGTGATGCTGTACAGCCTGGTCATTGCTCACGTGATGACGGCGTTTGGCATCAGCAAGTCCGTGGCGGGATGGCTGGGCACATTCACCTTGCTGGCTTCCGGAATCGGTGGAGTTCTGTTTGGCTTTATTGCTGATCGAGTGGGACGCACCAAAGCGCTGATCCTGAGCATTCTGACTTATTCGCTTTGCTCCGTAGGATCGGGACTTGCTACGTCTATCCCTATTCTGGCGTTTTTCCGCTTTGTGCTTGGGCTGGGCATGGGGGGTGAATGGAATACCGGCGCCACGCTGGTCGCTGAAACATGGCCAACTCATCTGCGCGCCAAGGCGATTGCGCTTGTGCAGAGCTCGTGGGCGTGGGGCTATGCGGCGGCCGCAGTGGCAGCAGGGTTCATTCTATCCGCAACGCAGAACTGGCGTCTGGTGTTTTTCGTCGGCATTGTGCCTGCGCTCGTCACATTGTGGATTCGCAAAGGCGTGCCTGAATCGGAGATGTGGAAGGAGCACAAAAAGGCATCGCAGGACGCTCCGGCTCGGTTCAGCGAAATCTTTTCGCCGGGGCTGCGCAGACATACAGTTTTCCTTTTCCTGCTTAATTTTTTCGGGCTCTTTGCCTGGTGGGGCCTGTTCACCTGGATTCCTCCTTATCTGGGATTGCCGGTGGAGAAGGGTGGCCGAGGCTTTGGGATGATGCAGATCACCACGTTGCTGGTGGTGCTGAACCTGGTCGGCATGTTTCCTGGTTATGTCACGTTTGGCTGGGTGGCGGAGAAGTTTGGACGCAAGCGCTCGTTCATTCTCTATCTGCTCTGCGCGGCCATTCTGGTTCCCATTTATGCTGCTGCGCGTTCTGAGTGGAGCATCATGGTGCTGGGTGCTCTGGTGGCTTTCTTCGGAACAGGATTCTTTTCCGGATCGGGACTGATTGGCAGCGAACTTTTCCCTACCCGCGTACGCGCGCGGGCACTGGGCTTTACTTACAACGGCGCCCGAACGCTGAGCTCACTGGCTCCGTATGTCATTGGCAAGCTGGCGCAGGCAAAAGATCTAAGCTGGGCATTCTCTTTTTCCGCCATTTCTTTTCTGCTGGCCATGCTGATGGCAACACAGCTTCCGGAAACCAAGGGCAAGGCTCTGGAGTAAAAAGCAAAAGAGACGCAGCAGTTTTGCTGCGCCTCTTCTGTGTATCGGAAACGTTCGGCCCTACGACTTCCGAACCTCGATTCAACTAGCGCCGCCACCAGCCTCCTCCGCTGTTGTAGCCCTGTTGATATCCCTGCTCATATGCCTGGCGATAACTGGCTTTGTACTGGTTGACGTATCCGAAGCGCGGATCAAAACCGCGGTCAGCATGCTTGTAATTGGAATCATGCGTAGGCCGGAAGCTGTGGCCGCTAGCGCGGTCGTTCCGTCCGTCGTTTATGCCATCCTGATATCCGTACTGCTGAGCTGCATTCGCACCATACCCGCCGTATCCACGATCACCGCCATAGTAGCCGCCGTTGCCGTAGCCGCCGCGGTAACCTGCGCTTACTTCGCGATATCCCTGGTTATAGCCGTTGCGGAAAGCCTGGCGATCATCATTTTCCCGATACCTGCAGCGGTCGTCCCAGTCCGCGCGTCGTCCCTGGCGAGCATCAATCTGTCCCTGCTGATACCCGTCGCGAAATGCCTGCCGGTCGTCAGCATCGCGATGTCCCCAGCCCCACTGCACCGGCACAACTGCCTGTGCCGCGGCAAACGTAGCGCCGCCGGTCAATAACGCAGCCCCCATCAGCATCGCTCTCATGTACTTCATAAAACCCTCCCGTCCCTTCTCTCTTACTGGTTGAATGTCTTCTTACCGCTTGTAATCACAAAACACCGCGTGGGCGAAGATCACTCTCTTCAATTTGTAAATTTCTGTAAAAGCAAATTTGCAACGCGATTGAGTGCAATTACCGTCAACAGCGAGCAAGAAATACGCACGAACGGGAAATCTTTTCTCGAGTGCGCCCGACAAAATTTCGCCCAGAACCGCCTTGGCGCAGAATTTCTACGCGAGAGAGTTTGCTAGCGGCGAGTTCGTCTGCACGCCGGCCGCAGATAGGCTGGCAAACCTCGGACAGAAGCCAGCGCAGAAGGCAGCGGATCAGATGTCGCCGGAAAGTTAACCAGCGGCACCAGCGTTCAGGCTGATCTGAAAGGACAAATGCAAAAACTTAATTGATTTTTCGCGCAGGCTTGCGGCAATCTTCACAGATGCCGTAGATCTGGAAGTTGTGCCGCGTGGCGTCAAAGCGATACTTGCGGCCAATTTCCTCTTCTATCTTTGTCACTTCCGGCGAGAAAAACTCCACTGAAGCTCCGCATTCCGTGCACACCATGTGATGGTGGCTGCGCCGGTTGAACTGGTGCTCAAACCGGGTGGTCCCATCAGGAAACGGAACCATGCTGGCCAGACCACATTCTGCCAGCAGCTTCAGCGTGCGATAGACAGTGGTGAACCCGATCTTGGAATCTTTCTTGCGTACCAGGCGGAAGAGTTCGTCAGTGGAAAGATGATCGCGCGTCTCCAAAAAAGCGCGCAGGATCGCGTCCCTCTGGTCAGTGTGCTTCAGCCCAACACGCTTCAGGTGGCGATAGAAAATCTCTTGCGCTTCGCGCATGGCTTCGCGCGTTGGCGGAGCATGATCGTCAATCCTTCTCTGCAGCATCTTTTATCCTGGGCTGGCGAAAATCCTAAATGAAATTGATTTTCATTTTCAATTATAGCAACCCTCCACCCGTTTGCACTGCTGAACTCAGTCCATCTTCTCTGGCGCGGGCCTGGTTCACCCTGCTCTTCTCCATGCAACGCCCGATTGTTGTTTTCTGCTCCTGGCCGTTACAATCGCACACCATGGCCACCACCGCAACAGCACCCGTGAGGCGAAGCGCCGCTCGCCGGGTTGTAAAAATCGTCTCCATCCTGTTCACCTTGCTTCTTGCCGCCATCATTATTTTGGGACTCTGGTTTCGGCACGCCGCCCAGAGTTCTTTGGCGCAACTGGATGGAACCCTCGCCCTGAGCGGCCTGCATGAACCGGTGCACGTAGTGCGCGACGTTCATGGCGTCCCACATTTGACCGCGGCCAACCTCCACGACCTCTTCTTTGCCCAGGGTTACATCACCGCCCAGGACCGCATGTGGCAAATGGACCTGACGCGTCGCGCGGTTGCCGGCGAGATGGCGGAGGTGTTTCCCGGCGGACCGGCACAACCGCCCGCCAGGCGTGACATCGGCACACCTTCTCCCATTCACACATGGGTGGACTATGACAAGCAACAGCGCATGCTGCGGCTGCGCGCCGTGGCTGACCGCGTTGCCGCGCAACTCTCGCCACGCGATAGAGAGTTTTTTGAAGCCTATGCCGCCGGCGTGAATGCCTACATTGCGCGACATAAAGATAATCTGCCCATTGAGTTTCGCGTGCTTGGATATTCGCCGCGCCCATGGACGGTTTCTGATTCCGTGCTCATCGGCATTGGCATGAGCCAACTCCTGAACCCGCAGTACGAAATGGAGTACAAGCGGGAAAAAATTGGCCAGATACTTCCACCTGAGCTGATGGCCGACCTCTATCCCAACGGCTCCTGGCGAGATCACGCGCC
>DATFDA010000321.1:0-5273 GCA_035252525.1 Candidatus Angelobacter sp.
CGGTAACCGGCATGATCCATCCTGAGCGCGTGTGGACCAATTCAGGAGCCAAACCGGGCGACAAACTGATCCTGACCAAACCTCTGGGAACCGGTGTGATTTCCACCGCCATCAAAAAAGGGGAGGCGAAGCAGGAATGGATTGAGACCGCTACAAAATCCATGACCACCCTCAACGCGAAAGCGGCCAGGATCGCTGCCGGGGACAGGTTCGCAATCCATGCAGCCACTGACATCACCGGCTTTGGACTTATTGGTCACGGCCGGGAGATGGCCGCCGGAAGCGAAGTAAGCCTGCACATTGAATCCAGCCGGGTTGGGGCATTGCCAGGGGCTTTGGAGTGCATTCGCGCCAAATTCATTCCTGGAGGACTGAATGCGAACCGCGATTTTGCCGAGTGCATGGTGGAATACGGCGAGGGTGTAAGCGAAGAACGCAGGTCCCTTCTGTTTGACCCCCAGACCGCAGGAGGTCTGCTGCTTTCCGTGTCGCCGGAACAGACGCCGGAACTCATTGCAGCGCTCCGGCAAGCGGGTGTGGCGGCAAACGAGATTGGTGAAGTGCTGCCCCAGGCAAAGCCGTTGATCCGTGTGGATTGAGCGCTTCTGATTTTTAATTTTTTACCTGCTGCATTCGCCCGGCGAGTGCCAGAACCAGTACGGCAACCACCAAACGCCGGTCCAACGGTTTCCCATCATTGCAAAGGTCAATTTCCATCTCTGGTGAAAATAGTCCGTTGCTCAGAGACGCATGTCCGGCAACGCACTCTTCGCCATAGAAACTGTAGGTTTGTGGAAGCGCCTCTGAAAGATAGCGCCGCATGCCAGCAAGTATGGCTGAGTTTTCCTGCAAATGCCCAACTCGCCGTCCCCTCGCATCGAACAAGTTCCATTCCTGCTTCTGAAATCCAACCGCATGAGGAGCATTGATCCTGCCCACCGATTCGCGATTCACCGGATCGAACACCGCAAACGTCTTTTCTCCGGCCTGTTTTTTGGTAGGGGTGATTGTGAGGAGTTCAAAGCTCAGGCTCGGATCGGTAAACACGCGCAGCTCCTTATTCCAGTGAAGGGCCATATTGCGCACAAACGCCAGAGTCTTGCCGTCTTGATCATAGAAATAGATCTTCGGCGTGATGGAAAATCTGGTTTTACGGACGCGGAAATGGTCTTGCTGAAACAACGCAGCGCTGATGGCTGGAGCAGGAGAGAGCTTTCCTGGAGCGGCGATGGTCGCCATACGCAATAACCTCCCGGTTTACAGGGAACAGCACGGCGGGGTTAATCCAATCTATCGCGCAGATTCTCCCCCCTACAACAACATTCCAGCGGCAGCTCAGGGCCGTACCGGCATCTACTCTGGAATTGTAAGATGCTGTCTCCTGCCGCTCGGGAAGCCTTAGTTCCAAAAAATTAAGGGCAGCCGAAGCCGCCCCATAAGTCTCTGAATTGACTACCTTTAAGCTGGTGATGGTTTACCCGGAGCAATTCCCGGAGTGCGTCCCGGCTCCGGACGAAGCACTTGCTGAACGCCATCATCGCCTTTGTTGGGGATGACGCGAGCAGGAAGCGGCTGGCCGTCAATGATCAGCTTGAGTTCGGCAGCGTCAAGCACCTCGCGCTCCAGCAGCGCCTGGGCAATGCGCTCAAGCGTGTCACGATTTTCAAGGATCAGCTTCTTAGCGTTCTCATAGCCGCTGTTCACAAACCGGCGCACTTCAGAGTCAATGTGTTTGGCGGTTTCTTCGCTAAAGTCGCGGTGCTGGGCAATCTCACGGCCAAGGAAGATCTGTTCATCTTTCTTGCCAAACGTCAGCGGGCCCAGGGTGCTCATACCCCACTCGCAAACCATTTTGCGCGCCATGTCGGTTGCGCTTTCAATGTCGCTGCCGGCGCCCGTGGACATCTGGTTGAGGAAGATTTCTTCCGCCAGGCGTCCGCCCATCATCACGGCGATGCGGGTTTCCAGGTAGTCGAGCGTGTAATTGTGCTTGTCCGTTTCCGGAAGCTGCATGGTCACGCCCAGAGCCATTCCTCTGGGAATGATGGTGACTTTATGCAGAGGATCCGCATACGGCATCAGCGCGGCCACAATAGCGTGTCCTGCCTCGTGATATGCCGTGACCTTCTTCTCCTCGTCGGTCAGCAGCATGCTCTTGCGTTCCGCGCCCATCAATACCTTGTCTTTCGCCAGTTCAAAGTCATACATGAGAACTGACTTGCGATTACAGCGGGCCGCGTTCAGAGCGGCTTCGTTGACCATGTTGGACAGCTCAGCGCCGGAGAAGCCGGGAGTGCCGCGAGCCAGGATGGACAAATCAACGTCATCGGCCAGAGGAATCTTGCGCGTATGGACCCGTAGGATCTCCTCACGCCCGCGAACGTCTGGCAGTGGCACCACAACACGACGGTCGAAACGGCCAGGCCGCAGCAGCGCCGGATCAAGCACGTCCGGACGGTTGGTAGCGGCAATAAGGATGACGCCTTCGTTCGATTCGAAGCCATCCATCTCAACCAGCAACTGGTTCAGGGTCTGCTCGCGTTCATCGTGACCGCCGCCCAGGCCTGCGCCACGATGGCGGCCCACGGCGTCAATTTCATCGATAAAGATTATGCAGGGAGCATTCTTTTTGCCCTGCTCAAAGAGATCGCGCACGCGGCTTGCGCCAACGCCGACAAACATCTCTACAAAATCAGAACCGGAAATGCTGAAGAAAGGAACATTGGCCTCGCCGGCAACCGCGCGGGCCAGCAGGGTTTTGCCCGTTCCCGGATGGCCGACCAGCAGCACGCCCTTGGGAATGCGTCCGCCCAGCTTCTGGAACTTCTGCGCCTCGCGCAGGAACTCGATAATTTCGCGCAGCTCTTCTTTGGCTTCATCCACCCCGGCTACGTCTTTAAATGTGATCTTCTTCTGCTGCATGGAAAGCAGGCGGGCGCGGCTTTTCCCGAAACTCAAGGCCTTGTTTCCGCCGGTCTGCATCTGGCGGATCATCACGAACCACAGGACTCCTAACAGCAGGATGGGAGAGAACTGGAACAGCCACATGGGCCAATTGGAGCCCTGCCCGTCCTTAAACGTCACTTGTACGCCGTTGCTCTCCAAAGACTTGAGCATTTCAGGATTGGTGCTCGGCACGTAGACGTGGAAGGTTTTGCTGTTGTCGTTGCGATATTTGCCGCGGGCCAGATTGTTTTCAATCTGCACTTCTGAAACATTGCCCTTGGCGACCTTGTCCATGAAGTCCGTGTAGCTGATCTCGGTGTCTTTGGTGCTACCGTTGCCGCCCTGGATCATTTTCCAGAGCACCACTCCCACCAGAAGCAGCACCACCCACAAGACCACTGTTTTGACTGTTGAATTCACTCAGGTACTCCTAATTTCTTTCCCCGCGACACCCGGCCGCAGGCCCAGCCATTGTTAAAATGCGTTTCTATACAGACGCTTCGGATATAAAAAACTGCACGGTCCCCTGACCTTTTGGGGGTCAGACTACCCTTAGGGTTAGATGCCCATATGGCTCCCGGTGCTCCAGAACCTTTTGCGCCTCAATCAATTCTATACCGCTTCTCATGCGCCATGAGGCAGTAAAAGCGCTTAATCCGCAACCCTTGCCGGATCATGATTTTGCTGCAATATAAGGCAAATTGCGGCCCAAATGGGGTGCTCCCAAACCATAGCCTACGACAAAATTGTCATTCACCAGAAAACCAAAGTAATCGGGCTGCAGGGAAACGCGCCGCGAGGTCTGCTTGTCCAGAAGCACGGCCAGCTTTACACTTCTGGCCCCCCGGCCCATCAGGTTTCGCATCAGGAACTCGCTTGTAACCCCGGATTGGATCAGAGTCTCCACCAGAAGGACATCTTTGCTTTGAACGTCAATCTCAGGACTATAGAAAATCTCCATGGTCGCGGGATTTGACTCTTTGTACTCTGCTTTTACGAATTGGCAGACCACAGGCAAATCAAGCTCCCGAACCAGGTCAGCCATGAAAACAAAGCCGTTTTCTATCATTCCGACCACGTAAACAGTCTTACCCTGGTAATCCGAGGCAATCCGCCGGGCCATCTCTTGTACGCGCTTCCTGATCTGCTCAGCCGATAAGACAACTCGCGGGTATTCCTGTGCCAAGGTGCTGCTCACTTATTCCACCCCAGAGATGATTTGAACTTCCTCGATCAGGACTGCGTCTCCTGCCCGGTAGGAGAATGCCTCAGGTACGGAGAAGCCTCGCACCCATACAATCTGGCCTGCACTTTCAATGACTGGCCAGTTCAGACGTTCAGCCGGCGCAAGAGGCCGTCCTAAACGTGCCGGCTGCAATAGTTCTTTTACTTTCTTTGGAGACCGGGAATGTGCTGGAAAGAAGCGGTCCCCCGCGCGCCAGTTTCTTACGATCAGCTCTGATTGAAGCAGGGCGCGATCCAGAAGCAATGCTGGATTATACCCTGATAAGGCCAGCTCACCGCCTGCGATCACACGCGCCCGGATGGTGGAACCCAGGGCGGTAATAGCCACCTCGCCGGGCACTTGCAGGCAAAACGAGTAGTCACTGGCGGTTTTCCTGCTGGAATCGCGGCTGAACTGGAGTTCCCGGTAGCTCATGGTTGCCGTGGCAGCTTCGGGAAGCACGATGCGGCGGCCTGCTTTTGGCTTCTGAATGGAATCTGTAAGTTGTTGAATGTGCTTGAATTCCAGCGTGATTCCAATATGTGAAGCCACTTTGTGCAGCACTTGCCGCTGCATGGCAAGGGGCAATGCTTTTATGCTGGCAAGATCCAACGCCAACGTTGCAGAAGCGCTGCCGCTGTTCGAACGGCCGCTTCGACTCGGTTTTCCAGTGTGCATCACCTTTGGAAGGATCGCAGCAACCTCACTCGCCCAATATTCCGCCTCGGCCTGAGCCAACGCTGAAAGATCGGCGAGAGTTTCACGGATCCCCGGATTGAACTGCTGCTCCAGAAGAGGCATGAGCTGATGACGAACGCGGTTGCGAGTATGAGCGAGGTCCTGATTGCTGGAATCTTCACGCCACGGCTGTTGCAGCTTTCGCAGATACTGCTCCAGCTGAGTCCGGCGCACTTCCAGAAGCGGGCGAATCAGTCGCTTTTCCTTGTGCTGCGGCGCAATGCCGGATAAACCTTGCGCTCCGGCTCCGCGCAGTACACGCATCAGCACCGTTTCTGCCTGATCATCCAGAGTGTGTGCCGTAGTAATCTTGTCAGCTTTGTCTTCCGCAAGCAGTTTAGAAAACCACTGGTGTCGCAGGTCG
>DATFDA010000322.1:0-2151 GCA_035252525.1 Candidatus Angelobacter sp.
TCCTGCAGGACCGGAAATTCATGCACCTGGGAGGCGTGCATGAAATTCAGGTGGATGTACGGGTCATCGCCGCAACCAACATCGATCTCAAAGTGCTGGTGCGCGAAGGAAAATTTCGCGAAGACCTCTTCTACCGCCTGAACGTAATCACTGTGGACCTGCCGCCGCTGCGCAGCCGCGCCGTGGACATTCCCCTGCTGGTGAATCATTTCCTGGCCAAGTTTTCGGCGGAAAACAGCAAGCCGCCGCGCCAGATCTCTCCCGAGGCGCTTCGACCGCTCATGGATTATGGCTGGCCCGGAAACGTCCGCGAGCTTGAAAACGTTATCGAGCGTGCGGTCGTTCTTTCCAATGGGCCGGTCATCGGCATTGAGCTGCTCCCGGACCACATTGTGGGGCGGGGCTCCCCTGGCAAAATGTTCGAGCATCGGCCCGATGCTTCTCTGTTTGAAATTGTCGAAGACTGCGAGCGGCGCCTGATTGTGGACATGCTGGAGAAATGCAATTGGAACCAGACCGAGGCTGCAGACAGGTTCCATATTCCGCTGTCCACACTGAATCAGAAGATCAAGCGCCTCAACATTGAGGTCAGGAAGCGCTCAGTGAAGGACCAGTAGGCTGTACTCGTTTGGCGAGAACGCGCCTTTGCCAGAGCCGGAACCCGATCAGCACAAATGACATAGCATAAAAACCGGCAAGAGGCCGGTAAACTGTAGCCAACATGCCTGCGGCAATGGCGACAGGCACGGCGGTCAACCTCATGCCCATAGCCTCTGCCGCACGCGGATCATCCTCGCTGATCAGCTTTCGGCGTCTGGCAAACAGCCACTGCGCCCACAGCAGCAAGGCCGCCAGAAGAACATTGCCAAAATAAATCTCCACCGCAGCGCGGTTACGGATGAAGTGCCCCAGCAGCGCGCAAGAAAACGGCAAAATCGAAATGGACATGAGGAACAGCAGGTTGAGCCATACCAGCAACGCTTGCATGTGCCGCACAAAGTGCATCGCCAGATGGTGAAGGAACCAGAGCAGGCCGCAGTACATAAACGAGAGCAGGAAGCTCATCCAGGCCGGGGCTTCTTCTCCCAGCCGATAGAGCAGCTCATGACTTGCTGCCGATTTCGGTAAATCCGGCACCTTCAGTTCCAGCACCAGCAACGTCATGGCGATAGCAAAGATGCCGTCGGTTAGCGCCTCCACGCGTCCTTTGGAGAGCAGGACTGTGTGAAGAAGTTGCCGGACTGACTTGGCCTGTGAGTCCATAGAGGACGTGATTGTACCAGTACACTGCACGAGAACACATGCGGTAATTCCCTGTCCTGTTCTGCCGTTCCCCGCCAAGCCCTCTGCTATAGTGACCTTGTTATGCGCAGCGGCGTCCCTTCCGCCAATCTATCCGCGTCCGCGGGGCCTCTCAGGTGAAGACTGCCATGCCGCCGCTCAACCCTGGATCTCCCAAGCCGCCAGACACGGTGCACAAAACCATCATTTTTGAAGACGTGCACCTGAGCTTCGAGGAAACGAACCTGCTCAACGGAATTTCATTTGAACTCAGGCGCGGAGAGACCAAGATCATTCTGGGTGTGGCCGGCTCCGGCAAGAGCACGATCCTCAAGCTCTGCCTGGGACTGATCAAACCTGACGCCGGCCACATCTATGTGCTCGGCCATGACGTAACCGCAATGCCGGAAGAGGAGTTGTTTCATTTGCGCAGCCAGGTGGGAATCGTCTTCCAGGAGAGCGCGCTCTTTGATTCGCTGACGGTGCGCGAAAACGTCGCTTTTCGCCTGGTGGAGGAAAAGCTTCCGGAGAACGAAATTGACACACGAGTTCGCGAAGCGCTGCGCTTCGTGGAACTCGAGCACACGGTGGACATGTTTCCTTCAGAGCTTTCAGGAGGCATGCGGCGACGCGTCGGCATCGCTCGCGCCATTATCACTCACCCGGAGATTCTGCTGTACGATTCCCCTACCGGTGGTCTGGACCCAATCACCTCTACCACCATCATCGAGCTCATCATGAAACAGCGGGACGTTTTCAAAACCAGCGCCCTGCTGGTGAGCCATCGCCTGCAGGACGGTTTCATGCTGGCCAGCCATTATTACGACCCGGCAACGAATTCCATGCAGCCAGTCAACGGGCGCCCTGCTC
>DATFDA010000323.1:0-6104 GCA_035252525.1 Candidatus Angelobacter sp.
CGACAACTGTGATGTGAGCCTGCACGCCGAGGGAAATATCCGCTTCAACGCCGAAGCCACAGCCATTGAAGGCATCTCTTCCGGCGGCTATTTTGAGATCAACGAGCGCATGCAGGACACGCTACGGCAGGTCAGGGTAGCGCCCGGCGCATCGGGCCTGGAATACATTTACAAGATCAACGGCAAGCAGCAGCCTTTTGACAGTGAGGCACGCAACTGGTTCGCCGGATTCCTGCTTTCACTAGAACGGACTACAGGCTTCAATGCAGATGCTCGCGTGAAGCAACTGATGGCGAAAGGCGGGCCCAACGCTGCCCTGGACGAAATCAACAACCTGCAGAGTGATTACGTCCGCAGCATTTACTTCCGCAAACTCCTTGAGCAACCCAGTCTTCCAGCGCCTGTGGTGCTGCGCATCATCAACCAGTCGGCGCAGCAGATTCAGGGCGATTATGAGCTGGCGCGCGTCCTCCTCACGGTCAGCAAACAATATGAGCTTCCGGATGAAGCCCCACGCACAGCATTTCTGAACGCCACGGCCAAGCTCAAGAGTGACTATGAACACTCGCGCGTGCTGATCGAATTGTTGAAGCGTCCCAATATCTCCGCTGCGAGCTTGCAGATGGCGCTCAATTCCGCCGCAGCCATGAAGAGCGACTACGACAAATCGCGTGTTGCCCTGGCCCTGGTGGAGCAGAAATCTTTCGCACAAAGCGATTTGTCCACCTACCTGAAGCTGGTTTCTTCCATCCACTCTGATTACGAAAAGTCACGCGATTTGATCGCCGCTCTGCAGCGTTATGAACTGCCGCCCGCAGCGGTCAATCAGATCCTGAACGCAGCGGCCAGCATGACTGCGGATTACGAAAAATCACGCCTGCTGACCTCCCTGAGCGAAAAAGGCAAATTCGACGAGTCCCAGATGGCGAGCTACTTGAAGGTTGTTGATTCCATGAAGGCTGATTACGAGCGCTCCCGCAGTGTGATCGCTCTCATGCAGCACAATACGCTCAGTCCGGCCTCCGTCAACCGGGTTATGGAAAGCGCCGCGCACATGACTGCCGATTATGAGAAGTCGCGCATTTTGCTCTCGCTGGCTGAAGGCAACAAGTTCAACGAAGCTGACATGACGACCTATCTCAACGTCGTTGATTCCATGAAAGCAGACTACGAGCGCTCGCGCAGCCTTAACACGCTGATCAGCCGCAACAAATTGAGTGACGCGTCTCTGGGCAGGGTTTTTGATGCAGTGGGCCGAATTGGCAACGACTATGAAAAAGCCCGCGTTCTGACCGCCGTGGCCGGCTCGTATCACCTGGAAGGCGCGTTGCGTGACAACTACATCAAAGCTGCGGAATCAATTCACAGCGATTACGAGCGCAATCGTGCTTTGTCTGCGGTAGTGAAAAGAGCGTCACTGTAGAGTGACGTCAGCACAGATGGTTGTCATGCCAGCATGACCACTCGCCTGCGTCACTCTTCCTGAAATGCTTCTTCAAGACGGGTGATACAGCGGAGCCCAAAAATTGCGCTCAGCAAAGCCGCAAAGCACAAAGCAATGCCAACTCCCACGCGCGCGTTCAGGCTTTGTGAGAGGCGCTGCCGGAGGGACTCAAAAGCGGCCGGGGCCAATTCAGGCCCTGTATACGCGCTCAACTGTGACAGGCGGTGCTCCCATCCGGTTCCACCCACTTGAAAATACCGAATTTCCAACTCTGGGAGCGTGCCGTGGCCAGCATCCAGGGCTTTGCGTTGCACGATGAGCGGCTGGGCCACAGTGCGGTGCCAATCCTCTTCCAGCTTGAACAGATCCTTCAGGGAACGGTTGTCACGCGCGTCGATCTGGTGAAACAGATTCTGCGCCAGTTCAAGCTGTTGCAGTTCTGCAACATCGCCGTGGAACAGATATCGGCTCAGAGCGAGTTGCTCGGTTTGACAGAAGAAAGCGGCGCGTTGCAGTTTCGCCTGCTCATTTTCCGCCCTGGCGGGGATTTGAAGTGTCACTTTTACTTTGTTGCTGGTAAGCATGAGGTGAAAGGCAGCTACCAACACCAGGAGAAGCATCGCCAGCAGGAAGCCACGAGCATTCTTTATATTCTTGTGCAAACTTTCAGTTGAGGACATGGGAGTCGCAAAAGCCTAGCACAGATCTGCTGCTTCCCCTCCAACCCTCTAACTGCGCAGCGCGCCCCGATAAATGATCTCCAAGATCGCTCTATTTATTACTTTCGCCCCCACCCTACAGAGTCCTCAGAAAAACAGGAACTCTGTTGATTTTTGATACACCCAGCGGGTATTTTGTACACAATCAGCTCTGGATTACTTCCCGGAACTCTTGCTCTTCTGTTAATCAGAGTTGGTATGTCAATTGCCCTTTCTTCGACGAGAGCTTGCGGACAGGCAGGGACAAGTGTCGTCTATGAAATGTGGATCTATTGCGGGGGTCTTGCTGGCTTTGCTGCTTTCCGCCGTAGCGCAGCAGCCTGCGCCGTCGCAGCCCTCTCAAATAGTCGCTCAAAGCCGGCAGGCATTGACTGATCACAACCCGAAACAAGCACTCAGGCTGGTGCTGGACGGGCTGGTGGCCTTTCCTGATAACGAGGAACTGGAACTTCAGCTCGCACGCGTATTCGCTTACGAAAGACAGGATGCTCAAGCGATTGCGAAGATAAACAACATCCTCGGTCGCAACCCATCCAACCGCGACGCCAAACTCGCTCTCGCCCAGGTTTACGGCTATCGCGACGATTACAAGAAGTCAGATCCCATCTACCGCGAGCTCCTTCAAGAGGACCCTGCGGACGAAGCTGCCGCACTGGGACTGATTCATAACCTCTGGCTTGAGGGAAAGCGGGAGGAAGCACGGCTTCAATTGCAGGCTGCGCTCCAGCGCCATCCCACGAGCCTGCTTCTGCTCGAGTACAACGATTACGTTTCTGCTTCCGCAAAATCTACGCAGGAGGTCCGCACGTCCAACTATGGACGGGTGCAGAGCGGTGAATCTTTTTTCTCTGACAGCTCCGGAAATCGATCTCTTTATTCTTCCCAAGCCCTGAGTTATCAAATTGCCCGCAATTTCTCAAGCTGGACACGCGTGGATGAAACTGCGCTGTGGAAGACTGCTGTTCCTTACCGGACAGTTGTTTCCGGATGGGAAGAGCTGCGCTGGAAGTTCAACCGTTACTTCGCGGCGCGAGCTGCAGGAGGGGCTGTCCGTTTTGCAGACGCAAGCAGTGACGCACTCTACTCCGGCGATATCGAAATTTACCCATATAAAGGAGTAGTCCTGAGCGGCGGGTATTCGCGGTTCCCTATCCTTCCTACTTTTGACGCCGCCAGCTTTGACCTTCTCTCATCCGGCTGGCATGAGCGCGTGGACTACAGCACAAAGAATTTCTCTTTGAATGCCACCGGTTATCTGACGCACTACACTGACGGCAACCGCTCCGAGCGCGAATTCGGTGACGCCATGCGCTGGTTCCCTGTGGGAAAAATTTCTTTAGGCGCGGGCTATGCTTTCCGCCACATTCACTTTCAACAGGAATTGGACCACGGCTATTTCAGCCCCAGCCAGTACTGGAGCCATTTAGGTGCAGGTGGAGTTCGCCTGAACATCGGCAAGTTCTACCATGGTGAATACATTGGCTACATGGGAGGCGAAAGGATAAATTCCGGCGGCTTTACCACTGCCGGTGAGTTGCTTGCGCATAATGAATTTTTCTATCGTCGCTTCAACTTTGAAGCTAATTTTTCTCATTTTCAACTAGTGCAGAGCACCGCGGCTTTCCGGTCGGACGTGGTCAGCGGCGCTATTGGCTACCGTTTCTGAACGAAAGTAAGGAAGGGACTTGAGATGTCTTCCGGCAAATCAGATTCGCGCTTCCGGATCCTGATCGTGGATGATGACGACTCCACGCGCAGCTTCCTCGCCTCGGTACTCACTGCCGAAGGCTACCAGTGTCTGAGCGCTAATAGCATCGCCTCAGCAGAGGCGCTGCTCCGCCAGGAACCCGTACAGTTGGCTTTTCTCGATCTTTATTTGGGCACCGCGAACGGGCTCAACGTGCTCGATCTCATTAAAGTTCTTCAACCCCAGTGCGCATCCGTGATGATGACCGCGCATATGAGCGTGGAGACGGTGGCCAAGTCGATCACGTCCGGCGCAGTGGAATACCTCGCCAAGCCGCTGCTGATTGATGATCTCCTGGCCGTGGTTCGGAAAGTGCAAGCGTCGCGCCAACCGGCGGAGGATGAAGACGGCAATGAAGATGCGGGTCCTGAGACATCCATCATCGGTCGCACACCCAAAATGCTCGAGGTCTATCGAGCGGTTGCGCGGGTGGCCTCAGCAGACGTGAGCGTGCTTATCCTGGGAGCCAGCGGCACCGGAAAAGAGCTGGTTGCGCGCGCTATCCATGATCACTCCAACCGGGCCAAAATGCCTTTTGTACCGGTCAACTGCGGAGCTTTGCCTGAGAACATCCTGGAGAGCGAACTCTTCGGCCACGAGAAAGGCGCATTCACCGGAGCGGACTCAAGCCGTCCGGGACTGTTTGAAGCGGCGCATGGCGGCACCTTATTTCTTGACGAGATTTCTGAGACCAAGCCGAGCTTTCAGGTGAACCTGCTTCGTGCGGTACAGGAACAGCAAATCCGGCGCGTTGGATCACACAAGTACACTCCCGTGAATGTCCGTATCGTGGCTGCCAGCAACCGCGATCTGACCAAAATGATGGCGGCCGGCCAGTTTCGCGAAGACCTTTACTACCGCTTAAGCGTGGTCGAAATAAAGCTGCCGAGCCTGGAGGAGCGCCGTGAAGACATTCCCCTCCTGGTGCAGCACTTCCTCAAACGCCACAACCAGAAGAACAAACGCAACGTGAAGATCACGGACGAAGCATTGCGTGTTCTTTCCGCTGCGTTGTGGCCCGGGAACGTGCGCGAACTTGAAAATCTGGTGGAGCGGCTGGCCATTTTTTGTACTTCCGGAGAAATTGGCGCGGCGGATGTGGAGAATGAGCGCCGTGTGGTTCCGGCCAACGGAGTATCGCCTTCTCCGGCGGAGCTTAATTCAGCCAAGACTCTTGAGGATATGGAACGCCAGCACATTGTCCGCGTTCTGCAGGAAAACGCAGGCAATAAATCCAGAGCCGCGCGCGCACTTGGTATCGAGCGCAAGACCCTCTATCAGAAGGCGCGCCGGCTGGGCATTGATTTGCAGGTGGAGCACTGAGGTTAGAAACCGAGGCCAATGAAGTGGTTCAGCAAAACCCGGAATATTGACGCGATGTCCTGGCGTCGCTGGCTGCGACTGAATTTGTTGCTGCTGGCGCTGGTTTTGCTGCTGAGCATGACTTCGCCTGTGACTACGCTCAATCTAAAGTTGAGCGATCTCTACTTCCGCATGCGTCCGCCACAACCGGTATCAGCAAAAGTTGCGCTCGTACTCATTGACGATTCCACGCTCGGCCGTTTTGGACGCTGGCCCTGGCCAAGACACGAATTGGCGCAACTCATAGACGCAGTCAGGAGACAGCAACCCCAGGCGATCGGCATAGACATCCTGCTGCCCGAACCGGAAGATCCCCGCGATGACGCTGATCTGGCCGCAGCAATCTCTGCCTCGCCTGATGTGGTGCTGGCGACCAAGATTTCAAGCTCGCCGCAAGGCAAACTTTGGAGCGATCCTGTTCCCCAGTTCGCAAAAGCGGCCAACGGCATTGGCCACGTGCAAGCCATTGTGGATGATGACGGTCTCTGTCGCAGCCTTCCTGCGTACGAACCGAGTTTAGATGGCCCACGTCCGGCGTTTGCTCTTAAGCTGGCCGGGTTGATCAATCCGCAACTCACGTCAATCGAGACTCCGCACAATCCGGGCTCGGGTGTGGAACATTCTGACCTCCGTCAGCTCATCATCGATTACCACCAGCAGATTGAGCCTGGCCAGCCCGCTTCTTTCGAGACTGTTTCTGCCGGTGATCTGCTGGCTGGAAAGCCTGCTCCGCAACTGCGTGGAAAGGCCGTGCTCATCGGCTTTGGAGCCGTGGATATGAGCGATCGCATGTTTACTCCGGTAACCGGACAACTGCCGATGCCGGGTGTTG
>DATFDA010000324.1:0-7860 GCA_035252525.1 Candidatus Angelobacter sp.
GGCAAAATTAACATAAATAAACATTTACAAATAAATAGGCCAATCAAATCATCGGGTTCTTCCACATTGAAAGCTGAGAACAAGAGAAAAAAGCCCCTCAATTTTCTGAGGGGCCGGAGACAATAAGGAGAGAGGAATTGAGATCTATCAACCGATTTGTTGCGCCACCAGTTCACGAACCTGCACGCGTGCGTTGTGCAGTGCCAGCATTGATTCTTCCTGAGTCAATCCCAGCAAGCTTGAAATCTTTTTATGCTCGTATCCTTCCACGTCATGGAACAGAAACACCAGTTTCTCGGTAGCGGGCAACTGCACCACGGCCCGCTCAAGATGCACTCGCTTGATGTTTCCGCGGATGTTCTTTGCTTCGGCTGAAGCCGTCGCATTAAGGGTCAGCGCACCAATCGGCATCAGTTCCCGCATCTCCGCCAGAAACGCCTGGTCCACGTTATCGGTACTCGGATTCACGGAAGTTGCAAAGGTGCGAAGGAAGGTATTGCTGGCCAGTTGTTCAGCCGCCAACTCGTTATCAGTAAGGTAAAAGGCCAAAGAATAAATTCTGTGGCAGTTCTCGTTGTAGATCTCGCTATATTCGGCTTTGTGCCGTTTGGCGGCAGGAGCAAATACCACCAGGTTCTCCAATACGCCTTGGAAGCTGCTTGCCATTTCGATCTACCTCTTTTCTGCCCCTATGAGGGTCCGTAATGTCGTTTCTGTCTGGTCGAGTGGCACGCAATAGCTAAAGCAATCTGGATGCCCAAGGAACGATGTCCTTGTGGGTTCTTGCATTTAGAAAAGTTAAGCTCTTGGTTTTAAAGAATTTATTAGCTAATTAAGAGGAAAAATTGCCACAAATAGGCACCAAAGGCTTAAGGTGGAAGGATTGTGGTTGGTGCATTGAGCCCTGATTGTGAGCATCAAAATACCACTTCTAGGCAGGGCAAAGGCAACCACTATCGAATAAGCGGCTACCGGACTACGATTACCTCGCGATAGTTGTCTCGCCCCAGGAAAAATTTGCGCGAAGCGAAGTCGGCAAAAAGGCTTTCCACGTGCCGGTTGTTGAAAATCCGCTGGAGTTTCACGCTTCCCTTCGGCTCGATCTCCAGCGTGTCTGTCTGGGTGATGTGGTAACGGTAGAGTGCTGAGTTCGGGCCAGGGTCTTTGTCATGGAAAAATGCCAGCAGCGTTCCGTGGGGCTTCAGGACAAAGCGGATTCGCTCCACCAGAGGCTTTACGAGTGCCTCAGGCAGGTAATCAGCCACGTCCCAGCAGAGCACGGCGTCAAACTGGCCTTCAGAGTAGGCGAGGTTTTCGGCCAGAAACTTCTGCGAATCGAACTGCTCTGAACCGTCCTCTTGCCGCAACATGTAGTCAGGATCCTTACACGCCCGCAGAACGTCTTCCGTGGAGACACGGAGTCCCATCTCAGTAAAGAAGGAAATATTGGCGGGAGAAGTTGATCCCAGGTCGAGAATTGAGAGTCTCTGCTCGCCGGCGGCTTTCAAATCAGCCTGCAAACTGCGCATGAACTCTCCAAATCCAATGGACCGCCGGGTGCCGCGCGGCGCGGCCGTTCCCTTCTCCTGAGCGTTGGATTCGGCTGGCTCTCCTCCGCTGCGGAACCAGCGGGAAAGGCTGTGATTGGGGGAGTTCATGGCTCCCCCAATCCTATCCTATTTGGGTTCTATAAAGGAACCCTGAGACCCGGAACTGGCGTTGTAGGTGGTACTCGAGCTCATACCCGTGCTGGAACCCGCAGAAGCAGCAGCCATCGCGATGGGCTTGCGCGCCTCTGAACGGCTGTCCTTGCTCTCCTTGATATCGATTGAGCCTTTGAAATACGCCCCATCTTCAATCACAATGCGTTGCGTGCTCACGTCACCCACCAGCGTGCATGCTTTCTTCAGCTCCACACGCTCAGTCGCGGACACATTCCCCTCCACTCGTCCGTGCAGGACGATGTCACGCGCGGTAATAGAAGCTTTGATCTTGCCGTTGGGGCCGATCACCAGTTTGTGATCACGCAGGTTGATGTTGCCTTCTATCTCGCCATCGAGATAGAGGTCTTCGTTGCCTGTGAGTTCACCGCGAATCACCACGGATTTGCCTATGTGGCCGACATCCGCGCGATCAGCAGCCTGGTGACTCATCTTCGGCGCTTCCTTGGGTGCTGTGGTCAGGTTGGGTGTCGGGGCGGCGGCAACGGTAGGCGATGCTGACGGTTGATTGCTGCTCATGGGCTGATTGTCCTCAGGTCTCGGTTTCCACATAAACGTCTGTTCCTTTGCTTTGGAGTGTTGCGCTTGCGCTGCCACAACCGTTCCCAATGTCTTTCGGGCCAGCCAAATCGAACTCAAAATTTTCGGAACGGCGCCGTTCGGCTCGCAAGCCGACCTCACGGCTCATTGAGTACGAATTGATTCAGGATCCGCCAGCACTCCCCCAGAATCTGGATGAATGGAGTAACCGGCCTACTAGGGCTCACCCTTGAATTGCTGAATCCGCTAAATGTGGGCTAAGTGTACGCCCGCAATCATCTGCAAAACAGTTACTGTGGGAGTTGCACCCTGAAGGTAAACCCGTGCCTATCCGTGGCACCCCTGTTCTCAATTTTCCGGACCTATGTGAGCTGGTATAGTTACCAACTCGTAAACAGTTTCGGACTCTTATGAACATTTATTAATTTCAATAAGTTAGATCAACTCTGGATCAGGAACTCTGCTTCTGTTTTGGCCCTGTATTTGCATTTCAGTTAACCGTCGACCAAGCGGAAATGTCGCGACGGCGAAGAGGCCGAAAACCAGGGGAACAGCGGCCTCACGAAGTCGTGACGATTTGAGCCAATGGGACTGCCTTTTCCGAAGTGGTCGATGCTCCAGGAGGGCGGCTTCACAAGAGCCGCCTTCTGTTTGTTTTGCCAGCAATTCGTTTACTCCCAATCTAATCACTAACCCCGGCAAGCGATCCAAATTCCAGTGCTTAAAGCGGGCGTTGTGCGAGCTTCTTCCGGTTTGCCCCAGGGCTGATTGTTGAGTGCCAACCCGCTGAATGCCGGGGTTAAGAGAGTGTTAAAATGCAACTACTTTTGCTCGGCTGCGCGTCTAACAAAAGAGAGTAACTGGCTCTAAAATTCTGTATGTTGTCAAAAATCCTGGCCCGGGCATCTCTGTTTCTTTGTGCCGCCATGCTGCCGCTCTGCGTGATGGCCCAACAGCGCCCCAAGGCGCCACAGCATCGTCCGGCGCTTACAGCTCAAAATCAAAAACCTGGAACTGCTCCAGACGAGCGTGAAGCCCCGGCCAAGCCTCAAACGTCTCCTCTTCCAACTGACGCCACGCAATTTGTACGTGAAGTAATTCGCCATGAGCTGGCGACGGAAGCTCAGGACCACAGCCACTGGCGTTACCACGCGCATCGCGAAGACGAAAAAAGCAACTACGATCGCGACATCATTGAGACCAGGGACGGGGAAATTGGCCGCACTCTACTTCTTTTCGGACGGCCTCTCACAGCGGAGGAACGGCGGAAGGACGAAGAGCGCATGCAGAAGCTGGTTTCAGATCCTGATGAGCGCGCCAAGCGGGCGAAACGCGAGAAGGAAGATAGCGACAAGGGTCATGAGATGTTCAAGGCCATTCCTGACGCTTTCATCTTCAAATATGACGGCATTGAGAACGGCCTCGTGCGCCTGTCCTTCTTTCCCAACCCGAACTATGACCCGCCCACCCGGGAACTGCGCGTCTTTCGCGCCCTGAGCGGCAAAATGTGGATCGATCCCGTTCAGAAACACGTCGTGCGCATTGAAGGTCAGCTTTTTCAAGACGTGACTTTTGGCTGGGGGATCCTCGCCCGCCTCAACAAGGGCGGCACGTTCGTAGTCAACATGCGTGAGGTTGGCCCTGGACATTGGGATATGACCTCACTGGACGTGAACATGTCTGGTCACGCAATTCTGTTCAAAAACATCGCCGTGAAAGAACATCAGACGCAAAGCGAGTTCCGCCGCGTCCCAGACAACCTGACCATGGCGCAGGCTTACGGCATGCTGCAGAAGGATGGCGCAGTGACGGCCAATAACCAGCCCGCCCCGGCGACCCACAAGTAATCTCCTGCCGTTTCGCGTTCTCGCTAAGAACCCAGCAGACCGTAGATAAGAACTGCCAGGACCACCAGGCTTACCACAACGTAAGTAAAGTCCTTTTCCAGGCCGAACGAAATTGCAGAAAAAAAGACCCGCGCAATGGGAGTGAGCACCAGCAGCAGCAATCCAACCTGGATGATGCCGCGGCTGTCATGCTTCAATGCACTTGCGACTACGCCGCTTACCGTGCACAAATACTGCGGCTGGCCGTGGAACTCGTGATAGTCCTTGTGTCCGGCTCCGTGCTGGACCAGATAATAAATTCCGCCGGCCAGCACCACAAAGGCCGATATCAGCACTCCTGCGCGCAGCAGGTTGCCAATAACCTGCTCCGTTTTCTCGTCTGTCCAGTTAAAGCTCATAACCGTCCTGTCAGCGCATTGAAGATCAACTCCAGGGCCATGGTGATAATCACCACCGCGAAAACCCGGCGCAGCCACTGCGTTTTCGCCCTCGCCAGCAGCTTTGCTCCCAGAAATGATCCCGCCACCACCCCCAGCATGACCGGCATGGCGAGCGAAGGATCAATATAGCCTCTGCGCAAATACACCCCGGCACTCGCTGCAGCGGTCACGCCGATCATGAAGTTGCTGGTGGTTGTGGATACTTTGAATGGGAGCTTCATCGCCTGATCCAGGGCCAAAACTTTGACGGCTCCCGATCCAATACCAAGGAGTCCGGAGAGTGTTCCTGCGCCAAACATCAGCCCAAAGCCTTTGCTCACGGAAGAGACCAGGTAAGAACGCTGCCCTTCCGGCGTAGGATACGTGCCATGCATGCGCAGAACTCCCGCAAGCGGGTCAGGGCGAACTCCAATTGGGTGCTCTGGTTGGCTGCGGCCGGAAACATACCCGGAATAAAGCAGCACAACAGCGAGTATGATTGCTATTCCTTCAACCGGTGTCTTGGTTGCCAGATATGCCCCAATCACCGCGCCAATCGTGGTCGCGATCTCAAGAAACATCCCAATCCTGATATTGGTGTAGCCCTCTTTCACGTACGCTGCAGCGGCGCCTGACGAGGTAGCGATCACCGAAACGAGGGCGGCGCCCGCAGCGTAATGTATGTGGACGTGAAACCAGAGCGTCAGCACGGGGACAAGGATTGCCGCCCCGCCCAGCCCGGTCAGCGCGCCCAGAAGACCGGCGAGAAAGGACGCGACCCACACCACCAGTGTGAATTCAATTGTGTTCATTTGGACTGATTAGAATAAATGTTTGTCACACCTTCGGCGCTTCCGCTGAGCGGTTTTTAGCGAGGTTGTCACCCGCAGATAAACAGGGCTTTATGCTCTCGCGAAAGTGGTAAGATGCTGATTGGTGTATCGCAAAGCGATGTGTGCAGAAGAGCATAGGAGCCACCGGAAAAATCTCGCTTCAATAAAGGGCTGGAAGCTGGTTCTATACGCCTTTCTTGCCTCTTCATTCGTCCTGTTTGTCTCGTTCGCCATCCAGTGGATTGTCTATGACGATTGGCTGCGCCAAACCGGCCCATTTCACCTGGTGGGCACCACAATTGCCGCTCTGGTGACCTTTATTTTCGCCTTGCGCTGGCAAAATGCCGTAAATCAGCGCGAGCAGGAACTTGTGCGCCATTTTGAGATGATCTTGCAGATGAATGACCGCATCCGCAACTCACTGCAGGCCATTGAGTGCGTTACCTACCTTTCCGACCCAAAGGCTACAGAATCGGTCCGGCAATCTGTGAACAACATTGACGCTGTCTTGCGCGCGGTTCTTGAAGATACCAATCCTTCCACGCAGGTGCGTGCCGTTTCCAAAAGCATTTCAGTGGGTGGCGATACTCGCAGATCTGCTTGATAGCTCGCTGCTTTCTCCCATGTGCTTCTGTTACGTACCTATTCTGAGGCCGCGTAAAATCCCTGCTTGGCTGAGACATGAAGCGGCGGCAGGCCTTTGGGTGGATGCAGCTTCACCTTTATCTTGTGCCATTTGCCGTCGTGGGGTTTGACGGTAGGCTCATATGCCAGAATGTATTCGTTGCGCAGGGCAATCCCGATCTTGTTTGCGACATCCGGAAGGTCTTTGGGATCAGAAATGGTGAAACTCTCTCCCCCGGTCACAGATGTGATATCAGACAGAAGCTGTGGACCGTTCCGTTCCTCAGGTGTGCTGGCAAACATATCAAATATCCCGATGGAAAAAATCTGGACGTCGGCTTCTTCCACCACCGATTTGACCTCATTTTCCGTATAGCGGCTGTGGTTGTCGCCACCGTCAGAAATAATCAGCAACGCCTTACGTGGATAGCGTGCACTCCTCATGGTAGAGAGACCCAGATAGATTGCATCCAGCAGTGCCGTGGTCCCGTGCGGCTGGGCGAACATCAGGCTGCCTTCAAGTTTGTCAACCTTTTGGCTGAACCCGGCAACCAGACGCGGCCGGTCAGCGAAGGCAATCAGGAAGAATTCATCCTGGGGGTTCGCAGTCTCAAGGAATGTGCGTATGGCTTCCCGCGCTTTCATGACCTTGTCTGCCATGCTTCCGCTTACATCGAAGATGACTCCCACAGAAATAGGAGCATCCTGGCTCCATATTGCCTGCAGTCGCTCCTTTGTTTTGTCCTGGTAAACCTCAAAATTTTGCCTGTCCAGCCCTGTCACCAGGCGATCCATCGAGTCGGTTACAGTGGTTGGCACCAGGACCAGATTCGTCTCTGTCCTGAACGGCTTGAGATGATCATCACTTGGCGCAGGAGAAGCCGCCTCGGCAGGAGGAGCCGCGGGCCGCGGAACAATGTGGACGTTAGTATCATCCTGGCTCCAACATCTCATTGGGTTGATCAAAATAGCAGCCAGACAAATCAACGGAACCATGGAGAAAAGAGAGTTCAGGGACTGCTTGATGAATGGAGAACGCATGATCTCACTTGAAAGAGGCCCGCTGGTTCGTACTCAGGGCAGAGGCTGCGTGCGGGAACCGGGCGTTAAATTCAGGAACATAAAATTAGATGCCCCGCCTGAGCGGCAGTTTGGCCAGCGACATCCTCCGCGGTGCATCATCCAGGCCCAGCAGAACTGCTCCAAGGTCAAGATGCTCTCTCCACCCGCCATTGCGTCCTGAGTGAGCTCACAATTTCACGCTCGCTCTTTTTTATCAACCAGTCGCTCTTTGATCGCATCTAGTGTCAGGAACTGCTCGATTGGTGGAACAGCTTATGCGCATTCATGAAGGAAATTTCGCTTACGATCTTGAACAGCCGGTCGACCCCCTCACCCAGCTTCGCTCCAAATGGAGATTCACGCTTTACAAGGTTCGTCCAATGGAACAAAAACTCGTTTCAGGTGAGGCCGATACCCGCGAGGCAGCGGAAAAGAAGGCACGTGCCGAGCTTGCCAAAGTTGCCCGCTCTTCCGGCCCTCAGGCAGCCTGATGCATTTGGAAGCTGGAGATGGCTCCCGCAGCCGCACGGAGCTGGACTCTCGGCAGCTATCTCCGCTTCACGTCACTCGACTATCCCTGTGGACGCGCTCTCACTTTTGAAACTTACCTCGTGAAGAGCTTTTTCGCGAGATCGCTTATTTAACCCATCTTAGTTCCTAAGTTTCGGAGCTGTATTTCGCAATCGGCTCGATTGCTATCGGATGTGCAGCAGCTCTGTTTCTTTTTGATTGAGCAGCTCACGTGAGGCAAACCCGAACGCCTGCGTCCTATCTAAGAGGTTGTCGCCACTTCCCAATACTTAAGGCCTGAAAC
>DATFDA010000325.1:0-6554 GCA_035252525.1 Candidatus Angelobacter sp.
CTTCCACGAGTTCGTTCATCTGCGCGGTTTTCATGACACCGATGACGGTCATGACGTGATCGGGGTCATCAAGTCGCTTAAATTGATGGCCAATGGGATCTTTTCCCGGCCAGAGGCGCTGCGCCATTCACTCATTAACGATGGCCACGCGGGGTGACGCTTCTGTATCAGTGTCAGAGAACTTGCATCAGTGTCAGAGAACGTGCGGCCGCGTACAAGCTGCATCCGCAGCGTGGTCATGAACTGGGGCGAGACGGTATCGTAATCGAGTTTTGCCTCTTTCTGCACAGTCTGAGGGCGGCTGTGCCACACGACTTTTCGAAGGTGCAACCACCTTGCCTGGCTCTTGGTTCTGAGCCCATTGCTCGCGCCGCTATGCGGCTTTTAAGAACTCCTCACGTTCTTCTTCGCGTGAGCGTTCACTCGATCGCCAGAATGTGAATGCCACTGCGAGCAGGCCCGCAGCCGCAGAAGCGAGCAGCCATTTAGGATGTGTTTCCAGCAAGAGCTCAGAACTTGAATAGCTGGCACGATCATCAAAGGCGCCGTGTGCCCCGTGATCGCCCGGCACGGGCTTCCATAGATTGTTGGGCCGGTTTGGGTCTTCAGGGCCGTCGTGCTGCTGCGCATCGTAACCGTTCTTCGCCAGATAGTGATCTCCATAAGACGGCGCAAGTTTGTTGCCGAAGATCGCTTTCACTGAGGACCACGCGGGGTAATACTCGCGCCGCTCCGGATGATGGGCCGCATAATAAATGGCGCGGGCAGCAACTTCAGGCTGGTAGATGGGAGGCACGGGCTGGGCCTTATGGGGCAATCTGCTCTTGACCCATCCGAATTGCGGCGTGTTCAGCGCGGGCATTTGCACCATAGTGGTGTGCACGTTGCTTTTGTCGTGAATGAGTTCAGTGCGCAGCGAAGCAAAAAACCCAAGCACAGCATGTTTGGAAGCACAGTAGGCGGCCTGCAAAGGAATGCTGCGATAGGCCAGTGCGGATCCCACATGCACAATCGTTCCGTGATCGCGTGGCAGCATGCGTTTGAGAGCAGCCAAAGATCCATAGACGTAGCCCAGATAAGTCACTTCCGTTACGCGCTTGAATTCTTCTGCCGTCATCTCCTTGATGGGCGAGAAAACTGAGGCCATGGCGTTGTTCACCCAAACGTCAATGGGGCCAAGCTCGCGTTCTACGCGCTCGGCAGCAGCCTCTACCTGCGCTGCATCGGCAACGTCGACGGGCAGCACAAGGGCGCGACCGCCTGCGGCTTCCACTTCCCGCTGCGCGCCTTCAAGGCCGTCCGTTCCTCTGGCAATCAGTCCGATCCATGCGCCATGCTTGGCAAACTCACGGACGGTTGCGCGTCCCACTCCAGCCGATGCTCCGGTAATGACCACAATCTCAGGTTTTGCCACAGTATCCTCCCCGCTGGGTTGGATGCACACAGCGGTCAGCGTTGTTTGCCATGGAATATGTCGGAATGCGAGCGATCCAGTTCAGCACGGAATCTATGCTGGCCGGAAATCTCATGACCAGCGCGTCACATCGAAGTAAATGTCAGCGCATAATTGAGCCGCTCCGCAAGAGCAGCTACGCTGCGCGCCACAAATTCCATGAAAAACACCCGGAACAAAACCACTGTGGAAAAGGTGAAGGTTTCAACCTTTACCGTGCCCACAGATTTCCCTGAGGCCGACGGCACTCTGGATTGGCATAAAACCACTCTAGTGCTGGTGGAAGTCACGGCGGGCGGAAAGCACGGCCTGGGATATACCTACGCCGACGAAGCAGCGGCAACCCTGATCCAGAAGCTGCTTGCCGACGTGGTCACCGGAGCTGATGCCATGGCTCCCACAGCGGCCTATGAATCCATGTGGAGACGGATCAGAAATCTGGGACGTCCAGGGATCTGCTCGACCGCCATCTCTGCCGTGGACTTCGCGCTCTGGGACCTGAAGGCGCGCCTGCTCAATCTGCCGCTGGTGACATTGCTGGGCCAGCTTCGCAAGGGAGCGGCGATTTATGGAAGCGGCGGGTTCACCTCGTATTCTGACCGCCAGCTTGCCGACCAGCTCTCCGGCTGGGTGAAACAGGGAATCCACAGCGTGAAGATGAAGATTGGGCGAGAGACGAAAAGAGATATAGAACGGGTGCGTGTGGCCCGCGAGGCAATCGGCCCTGACGCAGAACTGTACGTCGATGCCAACGGAGCTTACACCCGAAAGCAGGCGCTGGCCCAGGCGGAAGAGTTTTCCCGCTTTGACGTTCGCTGGTTCGAGGAGCCGGTTTCATCAGACGATCTCGACGGACTGCGTTTGCTGCGCGACCGTGCTCCAGCGGGAATGGATATCGCCGCAGGTGAATACGGCTATGACATTTTTTACTTCCAACGCATGCTGCAAGCGGGTGCAGTGGATGTGCAGCAGGCGGACATTACCCGTTGCGGAGGTGTCACGGCGTTCTTGCAGATAGCCGCGCTGTGCCAGGCCCACAACGTGCAGCTTTCCGGGCACACCGCCCCGGCGCTGCACACGCATGTGGCTTGCGCTGTTCCGTTGTTCAAGAATCTGGAATACTTTCACGATCACGTGCGCATTGAGCGCATGTTCTTTGACGGCTTGCCGCAGTTAGTTGACGGAGAGCTTCATCCGGATTTATCCCGGCCCGGAACCGGCCTAGAGCTCAAGCGCGTGGACGCAGAGAAATTCGCTGCCTGAAGGAGAACCCATGTCGGTAACCAAACTGCCGTTTGTGTCCGTGGATGACCTGAAACGAACCATCGACACACGCCCGCCAGACTGGAAGTCGCCCAGCAATGTTGATGTGGCTGGACTGCAGCAAGAGCTGCGCCGGAATGTGGAAGGCGAAGTCAGGTTTGATGCGGGTACAAAAGCCATGTACGCGGTGGATGCAGGCAACTATCGCCAGGTGCCGATTGGAGTGGTGGTCCCGAAATCAAAGGCTGATGTGGTACAGACTGTCAATGCCTGCCGCAGGTTCGGCGCGCCGCTCCTCTCTCGCGCAGGCGGGACCAGTATTCCGGGGCAGACCTGCAATGCTGCCATCGTAATGGACTGGTCAAAGTACATGCACGGCGTGCTTGAGATCAACACGCAGGAGCGCTGGGCGCGCGTGCTGCCGGGAACCGTTTGTGACACGCTGCGCGACCAGGCCATGCAGCAGAGCAATAATCTGCTGGTGTGGGGGCCTGACCCGGCGACCCACACGCATTGCTGCTTTGGCGGGATGATCGGCAACAACTCCTGCGGCGCGCATGCGCAGATGTCCGGCCGCTGCGATAACAACGTGGAGGAACTGGAAGTCCTGCTCTATGACGGCACCCGTATGACTGTGGGCTGGATGAACGACTCTGAACTGGAACGAAGAATCGCCCAGGGCGGCCGCGCAGGAGATGTGTACCGTTACCTCAAGTCTCTTCGCGATCACTACGGTGATCTGGTTCACGAGAGATATCCCAAAATCCCCCGCCGCGTTTCCGGCTACAACCTTGATCAACTTCTGCCAGGTAGAGACGGACGCTTCAATGTTGCGCGGTCGCTGGTTGGCAGCGAAGGCACACTGGTAACGATCCTTGAAGCCAGGGTGCGTCTCATCGACGCTAAAGCACAGCGAGTGGTAGTGATGATGGGATATCCCGATGTATACGAAGCGGCAGATCACGTTCCGGAAATCCTGCCCTACAATCCCACGGCGCTCGAAGGCATTGACCATACGCTCTATGAAAACCTCAAGAAGAAGGGCGGGCGCAATGAGCGCTATCTTGGTCTGCTTCCCCAGGGCAAAGGGTGGCTGCTGGCGGAATTCGGGGCAGACAAAAAGAAGGATGCAGTTGATCTGGCTCGCCAGGTCATGGAGATGCTCAAAAAAAAGCCGGGCGCTCCGGACATGAAGCTCTACACAGAAAAAGAGGACATCGAGCACATATGGAACGTGCGCGAGTCAGGGCTGGGGACAACGGCGTTTGTGCCGGGACAGCCTGACACGTGGGAAGGCTGGGAAGATTCCGCGGTTGCACCGGACAAGCTAGGCGGATATTTGCGTGACCTGCGCGCACTCTACAACAAGTATCACTACATCTCCGCGCTTTACGGGCACTTTGGCCAGGGATGCGTCCATTGCCGCGTGAGTTTTGATCTGATGAGCGAAAAAGGGATCAAGACCTGGCGCTCCTTCATGGAAGAAGCCACGGACCTGTGTGTGAGTTACGGAGGAAGCCTCAGTGGAGAACACGGTGATGGCCAGGCGCGCGGCGAGTTCCTGTACAAGATGTTTGGCGAGGAGCTGATCCAGGCTTTTCGCGAGTTCAAGTCAATCTGGGACCCCGACTGGAAGATGAATCCGGGAAAAATTGTGGATCCTTATCGCATTGACCAGAACCTGCGTCTGGGCGCTGATTACCATCCGTGGGAGCCGGAGACGCACTTCAAATACCCGGATGATAAAGGCAAGTTCTCACACGCCGCTCTGCGTTGCGTGGGCGTGGGCAAATGCCGGAGGGAGACCGGGAAAGGCCCGGAAGATGACACCATGTGTCCCAGCTTCATGGTCACCCATGAAGAGCGGCACACAACCCGCGGCCGCGCGCACCATCTGTGGGAGATGCTGAACGGCAATGTCATCGCGAATGGGTGGCGCGACGATCACGTAAAGGAGTCGCTCGACCTGTGTCTTTCCTGCAAAGGCTGCAAAGGCGATTGCCCGGTGAACGTTGACATCGCAACGTACAAAGCGGAATTTCTCTCGCACTACTGGGAAGGGCGTCTGCGCCCGCGTTATGCGTATGCCTTTGGACTGGTGGACCAATGGTCGCGGCTGGCTTCCATATGGCCGGGCATGGTGAACCTGGTGACGCAAACGCCGGGACTCAGCCATTTGGCCAAGCTGATGGCGGGAATGCCCCTGGAACGGCAGATTCCGGAATTCGCGCCACAAACATTTCGCCAGTGGTTCGGGAAACGTGATTCGCACCGCCACGCCGGCGCAGACCAGCAAGTGATCTTGTGGCCGGACACGTTCAACAACTATTTCTTCCCTGAGACTGCGCAGGCCGCGACGGCGGTGCTGGAGAAGGCAGGGTTCGAGGTGCTGGTTCCGCGCCAGCATTTGTGTTGCGGACGCCCACTTTACGATTACGGCATGCTCGACATGGCCAAGATCTATTTGCGCAAGATCATGAAGACGCTCAAGCCGCAGATTGAAGCAGGAGTGCCGATGGTGGTACTGGAGCCGAGTTGCGCTTCAGTCTTCCGCGATGAACTGCACAGCCTCTTTCCTGAAGATCCGCTGGCCAAAAAGCTGCGCGAGCAGACGCTCCTTTTGAGCGAGTTCCTGGAGAAGCACGCTCCCACTTATCCGTTCCCGCGTATGCGCGGCAAGGCGCTGGTGCAGGGACATTGCCATCACAAGTCGGTGCTCAAGTTTGATGCAGAAAACTCGGTGCTCAAGAAGCTGGGCCTTGAAGCAAATGTGCTCGCTTCGGGCTGCTGCGGCATGGCGGGATCGTTCGGCTTTGAGAGCGAAAAATACGATGTCTCAATTGCTGTGGGCGAACGCAAGCTGTTGCCTGCAGTCCGCCAGGCGCCGCTCTCCACGGTGATCATGGCAGATGGGTTCAGTTGCCGCGAGCAGATTGCGCAGGAGACAGGACGGCACGCGCTGCATCTTGCCGAGGTGATGCAGATGGGCGAAGCCAAAAGCGAAATGTATCCGGAAGAAGAGCTGGTTGACGGCCGTAAAGCCAGCCGACGCAACGCTCGTACGAAGGCCGCAATCGCGCTGGCGGGGATCGCAATTGGCGGTCTGGCAGCGTGGAATTTCTTGAGAAGAAGGTAACGACTATGGGTAAAGCGATTGGCGCAAGAGAATGGGTGATTGCAGAAGGATATATCCCTCCGGAAAGTCACGGGCCACAGCCGCAGATGCTGAGTCATGAAACCGTGTGCATCTTGAATGCGTCAGATGAAGACGCCAGCGTTGAAATCACCATTTACTACAAAGACCGTGAGCCGGTTGGTCCTTATAAATTCACAGTGCCGGCGCGGCGCACGCGGCACGTGCGCTTTAACGATCTCAAAGATCCTGAGCCGATTCCGCGCGGAACGGATTACTCCAGCGTGATTCGCTCGGATGTGCCGATTGTGGCACAGCACACGCGCTTGGATTCTCGCCAGGCAGAAAATGCGCTGTTGAGCACAATGGCGTATCCGAATGCGGCGTGATCATTAGTGTGAGACGGGTAGTTGCTGTTTGTAAGGTCATCCACCGCGCGCCTACTTCAAGTGATAGAACGCGCCTAGAATCGCACCGAAAACAGCGTGTGAGATCAGGATGGCAAGCGGCGTTTGTACTCCGTAATGCAACGCGAGAAAGCCGGGAGGTTCCAGCATGTTTTGCCCTTCCGGGCCGTGCTGCTCGCTGGCCATGCGCGGATGCAAGCCCGGCAACAGCGACATGGTGACGACCAGCACAAAAAGCGCGTGAATAGCGCCTACGATTGCGCCACGCCACCAGCCCGCCGCTCCCAATGCCTGAAAG
>DATFDA010000326.1:0-11924 GCA_035252525.1 Candidatus Angelobacter sp.
GGGGCGGCAGCGGCAGCAGCGCCCGCCCCGCTTGATTGAGGAGCAACGATGGAAGAAAAACCTCATGGTTTTGGCTCCAAGCTTCCAGACTACGAGTCCGAACCGGAAAGCTCAGCCAGTTCCGAGGATAGGCCCTCCCGCGAGAGCGTAGGTCCAAACAGCGTGAGCGACCAGCCCACAGCCCAGGACTCGCTGGGATTCACTCCCTATGTTCATGCCGTCGCAGCATTCCTACTGCATGAGGACACGCGGCCTCCTCTCACTATCTCTATCGAGGGCGAGTGGGGCAGCGGCAAATCATCTTTCATGCTCCAGTTGCAGGACCGCATCAGCAAAGCGGGCGCAAAGACGGTTTGGTTCAATGCGTGGCGTCACGATAAAGACGACGAGCTCTGGGCTTCTTTCGCGCTCGATTTCACCAATAAGCTCACTGCTCAGTGTTCATGGTACAAACGCTGGTTTTTGCGCCTTTGGCTGAGCATGCGCCGATTCGACTGGCGTCAGGGTTGGTTCCAGCTGATCAAATCCTGTCTGCTGTTGGCGCTATTTTCCTTCGTTACATGGAAAATCATTGAATTCATCCGGGGTGACAGCACATTGATCCGGGCAATGTTCGACGAAGCCGCCAAAGGCAAAGCGGGTGCCTTCAAGATGGAAGAATGGGTCAGCCGCCTGTTAATTGCCGGTGGTGGCTCCGCTGCTTATTTGGTCATGGGCATCGCGCTGATCCGCAAGATCGTAGATCTCCTCGGAAACCCTTTGGAAACACACCTCAAGAATTACGTCCGGGATCCAGGCTACGAAACGCGGGTCTCTTTTATTGAGGCATTTCATTCCGATTTTGAACGTCTGGTCCGCATCTATTCGGAAAAAAAGAGAGTCTTCGTTTTCATCGACGACCTTGATCGATGTGAGATCCCAAAGGCAGCAGAACTGATGCAGGCATTGAACATGCTCATCTCAGAGTCGGCGCCGGTCTTTTATGTGCTCGGCTTGGACCGGGAAAAAGTTGCCGCAGGGCTTGCAGCAAAGTATGAAAAGCTGATTCCGTATTTATCTGCTTACGCCTCAGAAAAAGATGTCGCTGCAGGAACCAAAGGCCGTGAGTTCGGCTATGCGTTTCTAGAAAAATTCATTCAAATACCGTTCTTGGTTCCTCGTCCCACAGAGACCGACGTCGAGAAACTTCTCGCGGCCCTTCGCAACACCCCAACGGGCGTCGATGACAAGCCAATCACGCCTGAGTCTCCTATCAATCCTGGGCTGCTGGTCGAGCTTTCCGCTGATTCGGAATCGGTCGGCAACTTGCTGACAATGGTTGCAGGCTCCTTTGAATTCAATCCGCGGCGACTGAAACAGTTCCTCAACCTTTTCAGATTACGAGCGCTACTCGCTAGCCAAACCGGCCTCTTTGGCCCACCCCGGGACTCTTTCTCCATTTTAAGCTTCGAGCAATTGGGAAAGCTCGTCGCCATCATGCTCCGCTGGCCGTTACTCCTGGCGGACTTGGAAGCCGACCCTCAGCTTCTGGAGGCCCTTCAGCTTCGGGCATGGTCAGAAACTGTCACCATACAAGGCATAAATCGGAAGCGGAGAGCACCGACCGGCGCTGAAAATTACTGGGCTTCAAGGCTCGATTTAATCAAGCTCATTGCTTACCCATTCCGCGAAGGCCGCCCGCTAACCGAGCTGGATGAGGAAACGTATGGTCTGCTTTCGCTCGACGTGGAACGCATTCTTCAGGTTTCCCCACCCGTAAGGGGCCGCGAGACGCGGAGCAACGAACCTACGGAACCAAGACAACGAGGTACTTCCAAAGAGGAACTTCAACAGAAAAGTGCACAAAATTGGAGGGAAGCCGATGGCTCCGCCAGCGGTAGCGGTCGCCGAAACCCCGAGGAACCTCCCTACCCTGCCACAAAAGCTTAATCCCCAGAGCGCCTTTTAGGCGCGACACAAAGAAACCATACAAGGACGCGCACAATGCCTGCTAGATACGACCCTGATATCCTCCAGCACTACGCTGACCAGCTCTATCGCGACGCCAAATGGATTATCTTCACAACCGCCCTGCGTTACTCGATTATCACCTTTGTCATCGCAATGCTAATTCTGATGGCATTGGACGCGAGAGCTCGTTTTGATCCGTTCGGCAGCCCCAATGTGGTGCCTGTCTGGGCAGTTACAATTGCTGGGCTTTTGATCGGCCTTGAAGCAGGCCGTCGGAAGGGATTTAGGCTGAAGCTGGAAGCCCAAAAGGTCCTCTGTGATCGTCAGATCGAGCTGAACACTCGAACTCAAAACATATCGGCGTCGGTGGCAAATGGGTGACGAGCGATTCTGGCGTATCCGTATTAAATACCCAAACGAAGACCTTACCAAAATCGCATGGAAAAAGGGTGTTGTTGGAATCTGGTACGGCGCTTGGACTGCGTCAGATTTTGAAAAGTTACTAAATCTTGCTCGCGGAGAAGTAGCCGACGCACTGACGGAGTGTAATAAGCGTGCTGGACTCGCTTGGAAGATCACGCCAGCGTTTATAGATACTGCAAAGCGATTTTGGACCATTTCTGAGCACGATTGGGTTTTCAGTTGCTTCGACGATTCCGTTCACATTGCAAAAGTCGAGGGTGTCGAAATTAGGCCACACAAAGAATTTGCGCGTGGTGGAGAGCAGTTCAAATTTCGAAAACTGAAACTTGCAAAGAGTTTTGTTTTGAATGAATTGCCTGATTGCTTTCGGCTACTCGCGAGCGCTGGACGCGGCAACGTCCACCAAGTCGGAGCAACACGAGCTCTCGTTCGGCTGCTGGCCGACAATAATTCGGAAGCCGACGTCTGCGCACACTTCCGACAGCTTTCTTGGGAGGAATGGCTCAATGCGCTTGGTCCGCATGGCTGGGAATCGCTATGCCTTGGCTATCTCGTTATGGAACACGATTTTGTTCCGACGAGTCTCGACGTGGGCCGAACTCTACCTTTCTTTGACTTGATCGGACGCACACGAAGCGGACAGAGAATCTACGCTCAATGTAAAAAAAACCCATTTCCGGTTACGGTCGGCGATGATTTCACCGCTACTCTCAAACCTCTCGTAAATACCAGCTTAACTTTCGTTTTCGCTTACGGAGGTTGCATGAATTTGCCGGCCGGTGTGCAGCTGATAACTGCAACTGATCTCAAGAAATGGTTTTCAAACACTCAACAAGGTCGCACTTATATGCGACTGCTAATACGCTGAAGCCATGTCTCGAATGGGGTCAATGCTTTCATTCGTACGCAAAAAACGCCTTCAGGTGGCTGTATAGCCGCGTGTAGAAAAAGGGGTGATTCAGCATGCTCCTACAAACAATCGTTATTAGTGCGATAACAACTGCACTCCTCAGTCCCGCGATCACTGCAGCTTTCACGAGACTGTTCGGGGATTGGTTGGTCGAAAAAATAAGACAGAAATATGCAAAGGAACTTGAGGCATTCAAAAGCACGTTGCAGCAACAGCAACAAGTAATTGACGCTCTGACAACACGAGCGCTGTATGTCAGCCGGGCACAGTTCGACACAGAGTTCACGGCAATGAAGGAAGTTTCTCAACAACTTGCAAAAGTGATGCTGGCATTCAGAAAAATCCATTCCTTAGATGTCGGCGAAGAGCTAGAGGAAGCTGAACTCATTGATGCTGCAAGGATACTTACGCAGGAAACGAAGCTTTACTTGGAAAAACTGACGGAATGGGCCGTGTTTCTCGAGCCTCCGATTTTCGACGAGTTCAATAGGTGTTACGAAGGGGCGAACGAGGAAGGAAAAAGGCTGCAAGGCCACAATCTTTTTCATACGGATCAGCAGTTAAATGTGCGACACTTCACGACCAGCTACTCCAACGCGTCCCAAAAAGTGCGTGACCGAATCAAACTTCTTTCAGCGCTTCCTGGCTTGGGTTCGGAATCGAGTTCCGCTGCAAAAGCTTTCGTGCCGATTCAGCGGGGTAGTGATCCGGAATAGCTCCGAGGGAGCGTGCTGGCGAGTCCATGTGCCGGCAGACAAAGATAATGATTTCTCCATATTGCCGGGTTGATGTGCAGCAGCAGCTTGCGAAGTGCGACAAACGAGGCCGTGACCTGAGTTGAGGATGCTCACACATCCTGATTCCTCTTCAGGTGACCCTCAGGTTTTTCGCGGGTTGCAGCGGTAGCGGCTTTATTTTTACAATCTTTCATATATGCGAAAGCCCCGGATTGCCGGGCTACTGCTAGTGTCCATGGCCACTCTGGCGCAGCAACAACAGCCCGTGGAGATTACCTCTGAACCCAGACACCATCATGTCTTTGAGAATCAATACGTTCGCGTCTTTAACGTGACGGTTGAGCCAAAGGGCTCCACGCTGGTCCATCGCCACAATTATGATTACCTGTTTGTGACTTTAGGAGACTCGCAGGTGGCAAGCGTCCGGCCGGGAGAAAAGCCGGCTGAATTGTCTCTAAAGGACGGTGAAGTTCGTTTTACCCAGGGAAAGTTCGCTCATGCGGCCATTAACCGGAGTGACAAGCCTTTCCACAACATTACCATTGAGTTGCTGTCGCCCTCATCGAACGTTAAAAGCTGCACGGAAGGTTGTGAAGTTCCGGTGGCGTGCATCTCCGCCGGAAGCGGGTGCCCAAGCATTGAGCGCCGCATCACTTCAAATCAATGGACTGCATCATTGGTCAAGATTCCGCCACGGGCCCGCCTTGAAGACCATGTTCCTGCCTCCCCTTACCTGCTGGTTGCAGTATCGGCTTTGAATCTGGGCGGCGGCAGCGCCGATCCGCAAACCTATCTCACGCTTGCTCCCGGCGGGCTTAGCTGGGTGCATGCTCCTGGACATACCATTGTCAACAATTCGTCCGCTCCTGCTGCATTCGTCACCCTGGAATTTCATGGAGCAAACAGATGAGCGCGCCAGACACCACAGTTCTTCAGCCTGATTCTCCGGAGGCGCGCGAGTACAACCGCAGCAAGCGTTGGCTGGAGATTGGCGATCTGGCGGTGAGTTTCGGGTTTTTGGCCGTGCTGCTGGCAACAGGTTGGACGAATACTTTGCGTGATTGGGCTGTGGGCATGGCGCGCGACCACTACGTCCTCCAGCTCTTTTATTACGTTCTGTTTCTCAGCATTCTGAGCAAGGTGCTGGGCTTTGGCCTTGATTTTTACGGATTTCGTCTTGAGCATCGCTTCAACCTTTCCAGCCAGCGGCTTGGTTCATGGTTGAAGGACTCGGCCAAAGGCTGGGTCCTGGGACTGGTGCTGGGCACCGTGCTTTGCGAAATCGTATACGCTCTGATTCGCACATCTCCCGATCACTGGTGGATTTTCGGCTGGTTGATTTTCCTCGGCCTCTTTATCTTCTTCGCCCAGATCGCTCCCGTGGTGTTATTCCCGCTCTTCTATAAGTTTGTTCCTCTGCAAAACGAAGGGCTCAAAGAACGCCTGATGCGCCTGGGAGAACGCGCGGGCACACGGGTCCGCGGCGTCTACGAGTGGAAGCTGTCAGAAAAAACCAAGAAAGCCAACGCGGCTCTCACCGGTCTGGGCAACACGCGGCGCATCATTGTGGCCGATACGCTGCTGGAAAATTACAACGACGATGAAATTGAAGCCGTGCTGGCGCACGAGTTGGGACATCATGTCCATGGCCACATCTTAAAGATGATTGTGGTTGAGGCCATTGTTACCCTGGCGGGGTTCTGGGCTGCGAATGAAGTGCTGCATTATGCCATTGACCAGCAGCACATGTTCGAGCACATGTCAGACTTCGCCAATCTTCCCTTGCTGGCTCTTGTGTCTACGGTTCTGTCCGTCCTGCTTATGCCCGCGTTGAACGCGTATTCGCGATACACCGAGCGCCAGGCCGACCTCTACTGCTGGAAATCAGTGCCGAGCATTGCGCCCTACGTCAGCGCGATGGAGAAGCTGAACCGGCAGAACCTGAGCGAGAGCCATCCTTCACGTCTCGTGGAGATCCTGTTTCATTCTCACCCGCCGGTTTCCAAGCGGATTGCCGCAGCGGAAGACTGGGCGCGAAAGCACCGTCCCAGCCTGGCTACGTAAGTCAGCGGGCGCTGCGCAGCAACTCTTCCACCCGCCTGAGATCTTCTTCCGTATCCACTTCCACTGAGCCGAAAGGCGTCTCTTCCACGTAAATATCGATTCCGTTCTCCAGCAGACGCAATTGCTCAAGACGCTCTGACGCTTCAAGCTTCGATTCCGGCAGACTGCAAAAACGCTGAAGCGCCGCTTTGCGATAGGCATAGAGACCCAGGTGTTTGAAGTATTGAATGTTGCCGCTTCGGTCGCGATCGTAAGGAATGGTAGAGCGTGAGAAGTAAAGTGCTCTGCCGTTTTTGTCGGTCACCACTTTTACGGCGTTCGGATTTTCAATCTCCTCCGGTTTGCACGGCGTTTTCACGGTTGAGACCATCACTTCCGTGCGCTGCATTGGCTTGAGCAGGGCTTCCACCTGCTCAGGACGAAGTAACGGAAGATCGCCCTGAATATTGACGTAAATCTCCGCAGGCACATGCTGCGCTACTTCATTTACGCGGTCCGTGCCGCTGCGATGCGCAGAAGAAGTCATCTGCGCTTTCCAGCCATTTGCTTCGGCAAGGCGCATTACCTCATCGGCATCAGTGGCGATGATTACATCCTGAAGCAGCAAGCATTTTTTCGCTGCCTCATAGACGCGCTGCACCATCGGCTTGCCGGCAATGTCACGCAACACCTTGCGTGACAGCCGGGTTGAGCCAAGCCGGGCAGGAATCACAGCAATGGCGGAAAAAGGAAGCCTCATAGGTCAGAATTGCTTCGGCTAAGCCGTGCTGTTCCGCATCTGCTGCAGCTTCTTGGATTTCTCTTCCACGCTCTTCACCAGCTTCTCTTTGAGCGACTTCAGCTTGCCCGCGACGGTGGTGTTGCTCAGTCCAATCATCTGCGCCGCCAGAATGCCTGCGTTGGTTGCTCCTGCTTTCCCGATCGCGGTAGTGGCAACGGGAATTCCAGCAGGCATTTGTACGATGGCAAGCAGCGAGTCGAGTCCGTTCAACGGCGTGGAAGGAATAGGAACGCCAATGACAGGAAGCGTGCTTTCAGCCGCGATAACGCCTGCCAGGTGCGCCGCGCCGCCCGCTCCCGCAATGATCACCTTGATGCCGCGTGCCGCTGCATTTCGCGCAAACTCGCCTGTCCGCGCCGGAGAGCGATGGGCCGACGTGACATCAATTTCATAGGCAATGCCAAAGTCTTCCAGCGCCTTGGCCGCTTCGTTCATAATTTCCAGGTCTGAATCTGATCCCATCACAATTGACACAAGCGGATTCTCTGCCATTCTTTCCTTCTCCCCGTTAGGATTGTGTTTTCAGCGCTCTTGCGCCAATGTCTTTGCGGTAATACATGTCTTCAAAACTGATCAGGTCCACGGCTTCATAGGCTCTTGAGATTGCTTCCTGCAATCTGCGGGCGCGCGCGGTTACACCCAGAACGCGTCCGCCACTGGTATAGAACTTGCCGTCGCGTTTGCTGGTGCCGGCGTGGAACACCTTCACGTTGCTCATCTCTGATGCTCGTTCCAGGCCGCTGATCAGCTTGCCGGAAACGAAGCCGCCGGGATATCCCCCAGACGCGATCACCACGCAACAAGAAGCGTCTGCCGACCAGCGAAAGATACCGTCGCTCACGCGACCTTCCACGGCAGCTTCCAATGCCTCAAGCAGGTCACTATCCAGCCGCATCAGAACTGCCTGCGTTTCAGGATCACCGAAGCGGCAGTTAAATTCCAGCACCATGGGGCCGCGAGCCGTCATCATCAGCCCGCAGTAAAGAATGCCGCGATAGGGGTGGCCTTCAGCCTTCATTCCGGCAACCACCGGACGAGCAATGTGGTTCAGCAGCCACTCCACCATGGCCGGATCGGCGAGAGTGTCAATGGAGTACGCCCCCATGCCGCCGGTATTGGCCCCGGTGTCGCCCTCGCCAACGCGTTTGTGATCTTGTGAAGCCACCAGCGGAGCCACTCGCTCACCATCACTCAGCACGAGAAAAGAAATCTCATCGCCCTGCAAGAACTCTTCCAGCACCACCCGCCCCACAGGGGAGCCCAGCAATTTGCCGCTGAACATGCCGCCCGCAGTCGTGGCCGCCTCTTCTTTGGTTTGAGCAATGACTACGCCCTTGCCCGCAGCCAAGCCATCCGCTTTCACCACGACTGGAGTGGAAAAGAGCCCGAGAGACCTGCGAGCTTCTTCTTCCGAGGTGCAAACGGCGTAATGCGCGGTGGGGATGTTGTGCCGCTGCATGAACTCCTTGGCAAAGCTCTTGCTTGATTCCAGTTGAGCTGCGGCCTGCGTCGGCCCAAAGATTTTCAATCCGCGGCGAACAAATTCATCCACCACGCCAAGCGAAAGCGGAAGTTCCGGTCCCACAACCGTTAAATCCGGCTGGATCTGGTGAGCAGCGCTGAGCAAGGCTTCAAGATTCTTAGGATCACCGGGAAGGCAGGTTGCCTCATCGCAGACGCCCCCGTTACCAGGCAGGCAATAGAGCTGCGAAACACGCGATGACTGGCGCAGCTTCCACACCAGTGCGTGCTCACGACCTCCGCTCCCGATGACCAGTACCTTCATAAGGCGAGTAAGACTTACGAGGATAAATCATAGCCGCTGGAAGCGCGAAGTCCGCGCCTCAGCGGTGGCTCCATCGGAATATAGACGAGCGGTACGGCCTGGAGGAGAGCTGCGCCACTCAACCCTGGACTCAGAAATGTTAGTTGCCCGCCGGCGAGTTCTGAGCTCCGGCCATACCCAGTTGCCACATAAGAAAGTTCAGTTCGCGAACGTTGTTTTCAATCTGCTTGCTCACCGGGGCGCCGCCGGAGTGTCCTGCATTGGTATCGTAGTGCAGCAGGATTGGTTTATCGGAACCATTCGATGCCTGCATCAAAGCCGTCATCTTGCGCGCGTGCAAAGGCGCCACGCGGGTATCGGCGTCACCGGTGAGGAAGAGCACCGCCGGATACTTTGTTCCCGCTTTCACATGCTGGTAAGGGGAATACGCATAGATGAATTTGAAGTCGTCAGCATTTTGCGCTGTTCCGTACTCAGGCACCCAGTAGCGCGCCACCAGGAACTTGTCATAGCGAAGCATGTCAAGCAGCGGATAACCGCAGATTACCGCTCCGAACAGATCAGGCCTTTGCGTCAGGGCCGCGCCTACCAGCAGGCCGCCATTGCTGGCGCCGCGGATGGCCAGGCGCTGCGTTGTTGTGTATTTGTTTTGAATCAGCCACTCGGCAGCAGAGATGAAATCGTCAAACACGTTCTGCTTCTTTTCCCTCATGCCGGCATGATGCCAGGCTTCGCCAAACTCGGAACCTCCGCGCAGGTTCGGCAGCGCGTACACGCCGCCACTATCGATCCAGGCAGCGGCAAAAGGATTGAAGCTGGGCATCATGGCGATATCGAACCCGCCGTAGCCGGTGAGCAGCGTAGGATGCGAGCCATCAAGCTTCAGGCCTTTGGTGTGGGCCAGAAACATGGGAATTTTTGTTCCGTCCTTGGATGTGTACCAAACTTGGTTGACTTCGTATTTGTCCGCGGAGATGGGAATTTTATCCTGGAACCAAACGCTTTGTTTTCCCGTGGATACGTCATAGCGATAGATGCTGGGCGGAATGTAAAACGAATTGAAAGTGTAGAAGCCCTCGCTATTTTCCCAGTTCCCGCCAAGGCTGGAGAGGGTCCCCAAAGCCGGAGGCTTGATCTCGCGAATGAGTTTGCCGTCTGGTGTTAAAACCTTCAGCGTGGTGACTACGTTCTTGGTATAGTGCGCCACCACCCTTCCCCCAACTAATGTGACAGCTTCCAGTACGCTGTCACTTTCCGGGAGGATCTCGCGCCAATGTTCCCGGGCAGGATTCTTAAGGTCAACCTGCAGGAGCCGGCTGTTGGGCGCTTTCCAGTCCGTTACCATATACAGCTTGTCGCCTGCGATGGAGGGAAAGAAGGCGGAGTCCAGATCGTTCACGACCGGAGTCACAGGACCTTTAGCTTTCAAATCCTGAAAGTAGACTTCGGTTTTTGTGGCCGCCGAGCCGTAACTCACGGTGATGATCAGGTAGTGGCCATCGAGTGATACCGCGTCAAAGATGAGCTTATCGGCGCCGTAGCCTTTGCCAAAAATCTCCGCATCCTGATCCACGGAGGTCCCGATTTTGTGCAGGTAAACTCGCGGACCATCATTTGTATGCTTGGTGTAATAGAAGGCGGTCTTGTCCGGCAGAAGAGCCATACCGCTATAACGTGCGCGCGGCAGCTTGTCTGAAAGTTCGCGGTGCGCGTTGACGTCGTAAAGGTGGGGCGTGATCTCATCTTCGCCGCCATGACGCAATCCGTAAAGAAGCAATGAACCATCGTGACTAACGGAACTCAAAAGAACGCTGGTGGTGTGCGCCGGGTCGAGTTTTTCCGGGTCAACCAGCAGTTCGTCTTTGCCAGTTAGGCCATGGCGGACAAAGAGAGAGCCCTGGTCCTGGTCAGGCAAGCGGCGTGTAAAAAAGTAGCGTCCGCCACGTACTACGGGCGGGCTCATGGTCTCAACTTTCAGCAGGGCGGCGACCTTCTTTGTGAGCGCTTCCTGGCCCGGGACGTTGTTGAGAAGCGAATCCGTGTACTCGTTTTCAGCGTCAATCCACTTGCGGGTTTCAGGACTGTTCTGGTCTTCCAGCCAGCGATAGGGATCAGTGATTTCAACCCCGTGTAGATTCTCCTTGACGTCGTTGACAGTGGTTTTGGGAGGTTCAGCCGATGCAGGAGTGCGAGGCGCCTGGGCCAAAAGTACTTCAATCGTCAGTACAGTAAGCGGAATAAGGAAGAGGGACTTTAGACGCATCAAGGTAGGGCCTCCAGGCCAGATGATTCCAGGCAGACAGCATTAGATAGGAGCAACTCTGCCAGTGAGGCGAATTCTAGTTTCCGCCGCCGCGTGGGTCAAGCGAAGACAACCTGGGTTTCTTAAAGGATTCCAAGCTGGCTCGGGAACTATTTGACAATCTCCGCGTATAACTGGACAGCAATAAGCATTTGCGCTCACAATTGCACCCTCAGCCTCACTCGCTCGAATCGCTCGCGTCCAGGCGGAAAGGAAGTTCCCAATGTAAATGGTATGCAAAGGCATTTTGTGTCTGGCGTTGTTGCTCAGCACTCTGGCCTCAGCAGAGCAAAAAAAGGCGGCCTCCAGCGGGTTGCCGCCCATCATTGACCGTGAGTTGCTGTTTGGTAATCCGGAGATTGCCGCTCCACAGCTTTCTCCTGACGGCAAGTACATATCGTTCCTGAAACCATGGCACGATACGCGGAACGTCTATGTCAAAGGAGTGAATGAACCCTTCAGCGCGGCGCGCCTGCTTACCACCGAGAAAAAGCGGCCCATCGCCGGTTACTTCTGGACGCGCGACAGCAAAGCCATCCTTTACGTGAAAGACAACGACGGCGATGAGAATTTCAACGTTTATGCTGTTGATCCCGCGTCCAAGCCGGCTGCCGGTGCTGATGCGCCAACTTCACGGGATCTTACCGGGCTCAAAGGCGTGCGCGTGATGATTTACGAGATTCCGAAAATCGATCCGGACGTGGCTTACATTGGCATCAACGATCGCGATAAAGCCTGGCACGACCTCTACAAGCTGAAGATTTCCACGGGCGAGAAGACCCTGCTGCGCAAGAATACTGACCGCATTACCGGTTGGGATTTTGATTTGCAGGGCAACTTGCGCATGGCTACGCGTGCGGCAGAAAACGGCGACACCGAGATCCTGCGCGTTGACTCAGACAAGTTCACCAAAATCTATTCCTGCAGCGTTTTCGAGCAGTGTGGCGTGGTGCGCTTTCAAAAAGATGGCA
>DATFDA010000327.1:0-7196 GCA_035252525.1 Candidatus Angelobacter sp.
GACTGACTTCTCTGGTTACTAAACTCACTGCCCAGCCCGCCCGGCCACAGAGAATGGTGCACGAACTTCCGTGTACTTAGGGTATATTCGCGTCATACCCCAGATTGATTGGAACCCCGACGGAAAGGTTCCCAAAATAAGCATTTCCAGGTAAAGCCGTGGCTCGTAGTGTGCGCGAAAGATGTGTGCCCCGTAATCCAATACCCCATCGGCAAGGAGAACAACAGAGGATGAGCAAAAACAGTTTCATCGCGACGATTGCAGTCATTGTGTTCGCAACCGGTCTGGCAAGCGGACAGGCATCAAGAACATGGGTTTCCGGCGTAGGGGATGACGCGAATCCCTGCAGCCGCACCGCGCCGTGCAAGACATTTGCCGGCGCAATTTCCAAAACCGCCGCAGGCGGAGAGATTGACGCGCTGGATCCGGCGGGATTTGGCGCAGTAACCATCACCAAGGCCATCACGATCGATGGCGGAGGCGGACAGGTAGCTTCAGTCCTGGTAAGCGGCACCAATGGGATTGTGGTTCAAGCTGGCGCCAGCGACGTGGTAATCCTGCGCAATCTGCGCATCAACGGAATCGGCACGGGAATTAACGGAGTGCGCTTTCTGAGTGGCAAGTCCCTATTTATTGAGAACTGCAACATCTTTGGCTTTACCACGAACGGAATCGATATTGCCAGCAGTGGCGGGCAGGTGTTTGTAACCAATACGTCCAGTGATAGCAATGGACAAGCCGGGCTTTCGGTCCAATCCAGCGCTACCACATCGGTCTCAATTGACAACTCGCATTTTGATTTGAACAAGAACGGCGTGTATGCAGGAAGTTTCAGCAGCGTGACGGTGACTCGCAGCGTCGCTGCCGGCAATACGTCGGTGGGATTTCTAGTTGCAGCCGGAACCGGCACGGGCGCTCTGAACCTGAGCCAGTCCACCAGCACCAACAACACGGTAGGCGTGCAGGCCGGTGGTGCTGCTGCACCTTCGACAGCGCGGGTGACGCAGATGTCCATGTTCAACAACCCATTCGGATTTGCTATTGGTTCTAACGGGGCGATTCGGTCCTTTGGCAACAATTTCAACTCTGACAGCGGCGCACCTGGTGGGCCCAACTACACTCCGCAGTAACGGTCGTAAATTTCAGGCTTCTGGTCCGCTCAACGCCTTTCCGGGTTGAGCGGATTTTTTGTGCCATTTCCTCAGCAATGTAAACTGGCGCAGGAATTCCCGGCCTCCGCGAGCATTGCGGCCAGGGAGAGGTAGCGTCGAAAAAATGAAACTTTGCTGCGCCTTTATTTTCTTGCTCTTCACTATTGGCTTACCTGCACAAACATCCAGCCCAGATGTCGCGCAATCCCACTCTGACACTCAGCAGGACGGGTTTCAACACGATGGGCGCATTTATGTGGATGGTGTTCACTATCCACTGACTCAGGCAGGAATCCAACATGCGCTTGATGACGCTTGCATCCGCAATAAGTCTGGAACCTACGGAACGGACGTGTATCTACCACCCATGGTGGTCTATCTCTCACATAAGAGTGGGCAGCAATTTCTGGAGCAGTGCTCGTTGCAGATTCACGGAGCAGGTATGTATTCCACCTGGTTCGCGGTGGAGAAGAACGTGCCGGATGACGTTCCTGTTTTTCGCATCAAGCCGGTGCCGGTGGGCTCACAGAGTGCGATGTTGTTTGAGAATTTTCAAATCACGACCGGAGGATCTTCCGGCGGAGACGCGTTTCTCTTTGATGGCAGCAATCCCCGGATCAGCGGACCGAATAACTTTACGATTCGAAAAGTCATGGTTAAAGGGCTGAGCGCGAATGCATGGTCCATCAACATGATCGGCAAGCCTTTTCCCGCTAACCAGCAGGGCTGGAACCGTATCAGTGACAACATCCTGGATCATGGAATCCACCTCACGAATGCACAGGCAACAGATTCATGGCTGATTGACCACAACACTTTTGGTTCTGCCACGCACGGTAAAACTCCCTGTATTGATGCAAGCACGGCGCACGGCTCGGCGCACATTACGGCCTTCAACAATAACGGAGGATGTGCGGGTGGGTTCTTTATCAGTCACGGGACGACCCAATGCAAGGTGCTTTATAACCAGATTGAGCAACCGGCGTCCTCGACTGAGCCAAACTCGGCGATCATCGACCTCATCGGCGACAACTATCCAATCGACGGTTGTGAAATTGTTGGAAACAACATCAATGCTCATGAATTCGCTGAAGTGAATGTGCGCATTGGCCGGGCCAGCAACACCTCCATCTTTGATAACGTCATCGCGCTTCGTCCGAAAACAGGAGTGGGCTTGCTGCTGACGGCCAATTCGTCGCGCACCCGCATCCCGTTCAATGATTTTTTGGGTGCTCGCGATGGCGCTGTGGCCTACAAAAATGAAGGCGCCACCAATTTCTCCATACAGGGTGCAGATGGCAGCGTGGAATTGCCCGCTCTCGCCTTCATGAATGAGCCCAACACGGGCTTATATCGCATCCACGCTGGAGGTATTGGCGTGGGCGTACATGGCAAAAGAATTGTTTCCGTGTCTTCCCTGGGGATGCTCATGAGCGAAGATGCAGGATATTGCCATGACGGCACGCGCACAGCGGTGGGCGATACCTGTATCAATCAAATAGCTCCCGGAGTGGTCGGGGTAGGAAACACGCCGGGAGCGAACAAATCAGCCTTGATTCAATCCGGCAACACTATTCGCGTTAGCAGCGATTTTAGAATCCAGGCCGCCGGTTTGCAGAGCATTGCCGGGCTGACTTGGCAGTTCCCGGCAGCAGCGTTGACGTATAGCTTCCACTGCGCACTCTCGTATTCTGAGGCAGGCGTTCCGTCGGCAGTGACATTCGGGATAGAAGCCACACAAGGTTCTCCAGTGCACTTGTTTGCCAATGGGAACGTGCAGACGGGCGCCGCAGTGTTTTCCGGAGGAACGTTGGCTGATATGAAACCTGGAGCCGCAGCGGGAATCGTCAGCGGAACTCCGTCTGCGCTGAAGAGCGATTTTACCGCCACCTTGGATGGGACTATTGAAAACGGTCCTGCGGGTGATTCGGTAAACATCAAAGTGGGAGCAGCAAATGCTTCGAGTGTGGTAACGATTCGACGCGGAAGCTATTGCCAGCTCTTCTGAGACAATCGTGCAATGCTCTTTCCTTGCAACAGGACCATCTTGCTATTTGTGTTGAACAAACCAACAAAGCAAAACTTTCCATTGCCCCCGGAATCTTCCGCCAACTCTTCCCAGGCGAGTACAAGATGCCCATTGCTTCTTCCTTTACATGGAATGCTCACGCACTTGCCGGGATTGCCTCCGTCACAGTCGTGGCGTGCATTGCTGTTTACTGTTTTAAGAAAAGCAGTTAACCATTCTTGCGTACATGTCCCGTGGTGCCGCAGACGCCTGGCCAGAATGGCCGCATAATGCAAGGGATCGGTAATCATTCAGCAACGGAGATGTACCAGATGAAATTGATTCGATACGGCCTTGCTGCGGCCCTTGCTCTTGCAGTCGGCATAACCGTTCCAGCTTTTGCACAGCACGATCACGGTGATGATAATCATGGCAAAGACAAAGACCGCCATGAAAGACATGAGGCCCGCGAGCGGCACGAAGATCACGAGCGGCATGAAGCGCGTGAGCATGAAGACCATGGCCGCCACGAAGGCTGGGAGCGCCATGAAGCGCGTGAGCACGAGCGCCCTGTGGTGGTTGAGCGGCGTGTGGTAGTCGAGCGCCATTACGGACGCATTTCAGATGACCATTGGCATTCGCACTTTGGACGTGAGCACCGCTTTGTCATCGTCCGGCCTGTAATCGTTGAAGGGCGTCCTCGCTTCCAGTACGGCGGATATTGGTTCGCCATCGGGCATCCGCTGCCTCCGGGCTGGCGCTACACGGACGAGGTTTACGTGGATTACATTGACGGAGGCTACTACATGTGCAGCCCTGTCCACCCCGGGGTACACATTTCTATCAACATCCTCTAAGAAATTGATCTTCTGATCCTGATCCTGAATGCGGCCGGAGGCGAGCAACTCGCTGCCGGCCGCAAGATTTTTTAGTGGGCAGTTGAAGCGCGTTTCCTTTCAGACAGAAACGCTCCGATCTTTTCGTTCAAGAATTTCAGGTCTTCAGGGTTGGGTCCCGCTCCGGCTGTGTGTCCCCACAGAGAAGGAATCGGCATTAGCGTAACTGTGGACATAAAACCAGCTTCGTAGCGCGCATCACCAATCGGGAAGTAAAGATCAGTCTCAGAGGGCATGTAGAGGAACGGTACTTTGATGGCGGCCAGCGCTTTCTTTATATCGCCATTGAAACCCGGAGTCGTGGATATGTCATGCTTTTCCCAGGTGTGCATTTGCAGGATGAGATTGTTGGCGTCCGCCCCGGGAATGAAGTTGGTGCGAAACTCATGCACAACGGATTCAAAAGTTGATCCGGGCGGCGAGACCTGGCGCCACAACTCCTTGCGCCACCATTCCTGTGAGAACAGCCATGCCGTCCAGACGATCCCAAAAGCTTCCAGGCCTTTTTTCGGCTGCGCGGTGTAGTCTCCGTTGTTGAACGCTGCATCGGTGGTAATGGCCGCGATCTGCCCTTCCAGCCGAACGATGCCGTGTGGCCATGTCTTGGCCGTTCCGCAAGTGGCCACAATGCGGTCAGCAAACGTGGGATAGCTCACCGCCCACTGGAAGGCCTGCTGCGCTCCCATGGAAAATCCGATGATGGCGCGAAGATGCGTGACTTTGAGCTCTTCCGTCAGCAGACGGTGCACGGCTTCAACATTGTCGCGAATCGTCATTACGGGAAATCGTGGCCCATGGAATGGCTCCGGTGTGTTGCTGGGCGATGACGAATGCCCGTTGCCGAAAAGCTCGGTTGCCACCAGAAAGAGCTTTGCCGGATCCAGCGCGCGGTCCGGCCCGATCAGCCATTCATAACCGGTGTGGTCTGCCATGTAATGTGAAGGCAGCAGAACCACGTTGTCACGCGCGGCATTGAGGTGGCCATAAGTTCCGTAAATAATGCGAGCTTGAGGAAGAGTCACTCCACTTTCCGTGCGGAAGTTTGTGATTACAAATTCGTGGACAGCAGGTTTGTCAATTCTCGGTTTGCTTTGATCCTGAGCTGGCGCCTGCGCGGGAGTGTTGTCGGGAGCATCGTTGCTTTGGGCCGCAACGGTTGCTGAACATGCCACGCCGTAAATTACTGCGACGGCCAGCAGCAATCGAAATTCAATTCTTCTCATAGGATGTGTCCTCGACCAGCGCGGGAAATCCTATCATGAGGAGAACTGCTCATCCCCTGAGACTGCAACAAACGTCATCGCGCGCCTGAAGAATCACGAGCAGCATGACTCGTTGCTGCGATTGCTCTTCTGGTGCAGTCAATCAACGCTCAATCCAAGCTGCCAGAAGAGAAAGGTCCAGAAATCCACCGCATCATCCGCCAGCTTGGCTACGGGCTTGCCCGCGCCATGGCCGGCGCGCGTATCAACGCGCAGCAGAATCGGCCGGTTGTCCGTGCCGCTGTGGTTCTCCGCCACGGATTGCATCAGGGCCGCCATTTTCTTCGCATGCATAGGGTCCACGCGCGTATCAGACTCGGCAGTCATAAAGAGCATTGCAGGGTAGGTTACGCCTTCGCGTACGTGGTGATAGGGCGAGTAACGGTACAGGTAGCTGAACTGTTCACGGTTTTCAGCCGAGCCGTACTCCGGGATCCAGAGCCGGGCAATCTGAAATTGGTGGTAACGAAGCATATCCAGCAGTGGCACCTGGCACACAGCCGCACGAAAAAGGTCTGGACGCTGCGTGATCACAGCGCCCACCAGCAGCCCGCCGTTGCTTCCGCCCTGAATCGTCAGATGCTCGGGATCGGTATAGCCGGAGTGGATCAGGTGTTCAGCCGCGGCAATAAAATCATCAAACACGTTCTGCTTTTGCTCCAGCATGCCGTCGCGGTGCCATTCTTCGCCGAACTCATTGCCTCCGCGCAATTGCGCGTCAACGTAGATGCCGCCGCGCTCCAGCAGCAGAAGCATGGCATTGCGGTTGAATACCGGGGTGCGGCCAACGTTGAATCCGCCATAACCGGAAAGGAGTGTGGGAGTGTGTCCCGTGCGCACCAGGCCCTTGCGGCTTACCACGAACATGGGGGCCCGAGTACCGTCTTTTGACTGGAACCAGATCTGCTCAGCCTGATATTGCTCCGGATCAATGCTCGATTCAACTTGCGCCCAGGGCGTGATCTTGCCATCCGGCGCTACCTGGTACACGGATGGTGGAATGGTGAACGAGGTGAAACCGAGAAACGCCTGCTCACTATCCCAGTTGCCGCCGAGAGAGGCAAAGATTGTACCCGGAGCCGGCAGCCTTACGTTGGCGATAAGCCTTCCGTCCACCCCGTGAATGCGTAACTCTGAAACTGCGTTCCTGCTGCAGCGGAGAAAGAGCCTCCGGCCAATCACCTGCGCTTCTTCGATTACGGCTTCACTCTGCGGGATGATCTCCCTCCAGTTTTCCCGTTGCGGCGCGGAGCACGACACCTTCAACACCCGGAAGCGTGCAGCGTCTTCATTGGTGGTGATGTACAGATCGCCCGAGAAAATTTCTGCGTTGTAAAGAAAATCTTTTCCGCTCGCCACGGCAAGAAATTCTGACTGTGGCTTGGTCAGGTCCTTGAGAAATAGCTCGGTTCTGGCCCAGCCCTGTTCCACCTTCACCAGTAGCCAGTGGCCGTCTTCTGAAAGCTCTACAGAAGGCCAGTGCTCCGGGTGCATGTCCTGGCCAAAAATCTCAGCGTCTTTCAGCCCGTCCGGGTTACCGGGCTTGCCGATTTTGTGCAGGAAGACATGCCGGTGGTAGGCCTCTTCTCCCGGTGGGACATCGCCCGGTCGGGGATAGCGCGTGTAATAAAAACCTGAACTGTCCGGCAACCAGGCCACACTGGCGGCGCGAGTGCGCCATATCTTTTCCGGCAACATTCTTACCGACGCGTGTTCGAGTTGGGTTCCAGTGTGCGGTCTGTTATCCTGCGGAGCACTTGCATCCACAACTTCGAGAATTTCCAGCGTGCTGATTTCTGATCCGTTCGGTGATGTGCCATAGGCCACAAGTTTCCCATCTGGCGAGGGATAAAACCAGTCCAGCGCCACAGTGCCGTCG